>CAZSXQ010000011.1:0-16953 GCA_964611415.1 uncultured Gammaproteobacteria bacterium | reverse complement strand
GATGAAGTATTTATAGATATTACCGCTACCGAGAATTTGTTCGGAGGCCGTTTGGCAATTGTCGAAAAGATTAAAAAGAGAATAAATGATGAAATCGGAGAATATATTACGGTTTCAGTCGGTTTATCTTATAACAAACTGCTTGCAAAACTCGCCTCGGGACTTGATAAACCAAATGGACTTGTTGAAATAAACCCAGAAGATGTTGAAACAGTTTATTCAAAAGCAAAATTAACGGATTTCTGTGGAATTGGGTTTCGTGTTGAAAAAAGACTTAATAAAATTGGAATTTACACTCCCCTACAGCTGCGCGCTGCTTCTCTTGGTGTTTTGATAGAAGAGTTTAAAGACGTTGAAGGATATTTCCTGAACAGTTTGGGTTTGGGACGCGATGACCGTGAGGTTGTCCCCTACTATCTGTCAACCGAGACTAAGTCGGTAGGCAGAAGTTATTGTTTGCCAAAAAATGAATATAGCCAAAGATTTATCCTCCAAAATATTTTTGAACTATGCGAAGAAGTAGGGATAAAACTTAGGCGTATTAATAAAAAAGCCCGTACGGTAGGCTTATTTTTAACCGGAGCTAATTCTTTTCATGGCCGGAAAACAATTACAGATCACATAGACTCGGGTCAGGATATTTATGGTCTTTGCAAAGCGCTTTATGATGAATGGGGTTTGGCTAAAATGCCTAAGGAGGATAGAATGGTACGCCAAATTTCTATTTGGACAGGAAATCTTGAAGATAGTGCAAATCTGACCCTTTCCTTGTTTGAGGATACAAATAAGGGATCTAAGATTCAGAAAGTGATGGATGAGATTAATGAGCGGTTTGGAGACCATACGATCAGAAACGGATTTGTTTGGGACAGCCCAAATCTTAAAACAGTTCCCAACGGTTACATGGCGGATAGATTTGAGCGGCAAAAACTAGCAGGATCTTTAGATATTACAAACTAAGGAAGCTTGTTTTATTACCTCTTCTCTTTTATTTTTAGGAATAGTTATGGTGCTTAAAATATTTGGGTTAGAACAGATTTGCTTAATCAAGATTATGTTTTGGTTCAAAAGTTCTTGTTTTTCCGAAAAAGAAAGAAATGATAATTGAGTTATAGGATAGAGTTTGTGTTTTTCGATTAAGTCCCGTAAGCTTTCTCCTTCAGGATAGCTCCAGGATAAAACTTTTATTCCTTCGCAATTTGCATAGGATAATCCGTCTTGGGTTATCTTAGTGTTGGTTACAAGCATTCCATGCGTAAGGTTATGCTTTGGTTTTAGATCTTCAAATCGGGCCTTGGTGTATAAAGAAACGTGTAAATCAGACTTTGTTCCCGGACGATTATGGAACTTACACTCTATCATGATTTTTTCTCTGTCTTTCGTTGCCACAATGTCAACTTCATGGCTCACACATTTTCCGAATAAGTGTGTACCCACCTCCGTTTGGAAACCTTTAGCTTTTAGAATTTCCGAAACATATGCTTCAAAAGGAAAACCGGTAGGGCCTAATTCCATGATTGCTCTTTTCAGAGAATATTTGGTTTTGGCATATTGATCGCTAACAGCAGAAAAATATTCCTCGATATGTTTGTAAATCTCAGAGGTAGGAATATTCTCATAGAGATTTTTCTTAATGTGGGCTATTATTTCTCCATGAAGATTAGAGGATATTCCAGCGCGTTTAACCGAGGCTAGAATTTTTCCTTCATCAAAGGGCTCACTTGTTCCGTCTGCTTTAACAACAGTGGGCATATACTTTATCCAGCACTTTTTAAGCTGTGTGTCCCTTTAAGTTTAGCATTAATCTAAAAAAGGTGCTGGATTATTCTATACTTAAGGACGGAGATTTTTAAATACGTAAAAATCTTGGTCTCTAAACATCAAAAGGTAAGTTGGATCCATCAAGAGCGCATTTAGAGCATCTTTTTCTTTCTGGCTCGAGTTTTCTTTTACCAATAAGACAATCTTTTCTGCATCCGTCATTCCCACGGGAATAGTATAAATAAATTTTCTATGTGAGAGATGGGATCCCAGATTATTTGTGGCAGAGATTTTTTCATCATTCGGAATGCTTCTTAGATATTTATCAACAACCATTTTATTCACAAGCTGTTTTTTAAACATAGCGTTAGTTGGTTTTTTAGCAAAGAGCAACGGTCCATAAGTATAAGCGGATAAAAAGGTAAGGATTAGTATTACTATTGCTATCGAACGGTTAGGAATTTCAGGCAGCGCTTTTTTTATCCAGGATATGGCAAAAATCGCTGAAATAAAAATGAAAGGAGTTACGGTTGCCGAGTATTGGTAGTAAATTTGATGCATCTGCGGGCTTCCGCTAAGTAAATTTATCATTAAGTCAGGTCCTGCAAATATCAAAAATGGAAAACCTATGAAAGACAAGTATCCCAAAGGCATAAAGAGCTGTTTTATGTAGGAGATTCTGTCAGGTTCCAAAAGAGTTTGAATAGTCTGAATAGGATTAAGAATTATATTTTTTATAATACTAGTTGGTGAGTCACCGAATTCTCCGAAAAATTGGGTAGCAAAGTGCTCACTACCTAATGCATTTGGGATAGCATGCCATATCAGAAAGTAAAAAATTAAAAGTGAAAAGGTAAAAGTTAAGGCACCAATAATTCTTTGCTTGCTTATAAATATTAGATAAAGTCCGAATAAAGCATTTATTGCCCAAGTTTGTTCTTTGGTAATGCCGGCAAGAATTAAAAAAATAACAGCCGGGAGATATTTTTTCTTAAGGATAAAATAAAATGTGCCCAGGAAAAAAGTAGTGGCTAAGGTTACGGAATGAAAGTCAAAAAGATTTGTATAGTTAACAGCAGGATTTAAGAAAAAGCAGGCTGAAAAAGCCAAAGAAAGAGTTTTATTTTTTAGTAAATGGTTTGCGGTAAGATAAACAAATATCCCGCCAAAAGATAGGACAATTGTTTGGATCAAAAGAAGCATTCTGGGATCTTCCCAGATAAAATAAAAAGGAGCCAGAAGTATAAGGATAAAATCAGCGTGGAAAGCAAGACGGGAGATTTCCCTGGTGCCATTCGGGTCAGTCAGCATAAAAATGTTGCCGTTAGCAGTATTCCAGACCGTTTGACTCATATTTCCCAAATCAAATCTTCCAGCATAGTAGTTGTCATATTTTAAAAAACTTGCAACAGTAAAATAGACGGAGTAGCTGACCGTTAAAATAGCTAAAATAGTTTCCTGCCAGTATTTTTTCCAGTTTGAGAACTTTATTTTTTTGAAGTTTTTTGCCATAAGAAAATAAGAGCTAAGAATAAAAGCTCAGAAATAATCAAAACAATTCTTGTAAATATTGAAACCACACCTGCATCTTGCACACTCATGATTTGTGATAATCCCAGAACAACTACTATTTCTCTAACACCCAACCCCATCGGTGTTATAAAACTCAAATATCCTATCAAAAGCGAAAATACAAAAAATGAGCTGAGTGTCAAAAAACTTATGGTGCTTGTTGGAAATACTGAAGCAAAAACCAAATAATTTGCAATACCAAATACAAAGTAGGTTAAAACCGAGACAAGGCAGAGTTTGAGTTTGGATTTCAGGTTAAATCCGGGAAGAAAAAACGAATTGAATACAGATTCTTTTCCCCCATATTTTCTCCTGTAAATGAGACCTGTTATGAAAAAACAAATTGAAATTGCAAGAAGAGATATGGGCAAAAGCGATGAGATTTTTGTTTGGAAAGCCCCCCCCGTTGTTAGCCAAGGAAGCGCAAATAATGAAGCGACGGTGCATCCTATAACAACAAGTTGAATGTCCCCAAGAATTGAAATTGCAATGGTTTTTCTATCTACATTTAGTCTTGCAAATTGCTCGCCCAAGCTTAAGAATGACCAGATGTTTCCAGGAGTATATCTTTTCAGCTGCGAAAAAGAAAATCTGTAAGTATTTTCTCTAAAATTGAGGCTATATCCTCTCTCCCGGATCTCTAGCCACCAGCGAAAGCTCCACATTAAAAAAAAGACGAGAAACGTTAAAACCCCAAGGATTAAGTAGGTAAAATTTATTTCCGAAGCGCTAATTTTCAACCCTTCGCTTTTATCAAATATTAACTTCACGATGAAAATTATTGAAATAAAAGAAAGAGGCCAGCCAATGAAGAATTTAGCCCAGGAAATGAAAGATTTGTTCATCAATAAAAGAATTATATCTTTTTGAAAAAACTAAAACAAACCTTATTCGCTTGGGGTTGGAGACATAGTAAGAAATGGCGTTGGGGTAGGGGTTGAAGAACCTGAATAAATGAAATTTCTAGTTAAGGTTTTCTGGTCATTGTTAACGACACTTTTTACCCTTAAATCAAATTTAATATTTCCATTTGGTAAATTATATAAAGCAATTGATCTGTCGTCATAGTCAGAATACCTGCCGTTATTTATTCTATATGACCAAACAACAGCGCAATAATCTCCCTGTTCATAAGAAATATCAATTGTTACGGGATTATCTTCTAATTTATCATTCTCTGATGGATCAGAAATGGAAATTTGGCCAATGCCTGCTTTACATGCTTCTTTAGTAACGATTACTTCTTTTTCCTTAGCTGCCTGCTGAGTAATAACTATCGTCTCGCTCTTTGGAGCTTCTTTCTTGTCATTTGCTTTCAAGTTATTAAGATTGAGAATTATAACAGTTAAAAGTACGGGAATAGTAAGAAGAGCCGTGAAAAACTCCAATTGCGGTTTTTTGGTATGAAATTCTCTTGCTGATCTCTTAAAACTTTTCCAATTCCGTTTTATTGATTCCATAAAAATGACAAACTAATACTTTCGGCCTTATGATTGTATCAAAATAGGTAATTTTTGCAAATTCACATCGGTCTTTCTTGAGGAAAACATGGCTATCTGGTAAAATTACAGCATGCGCCCGTAGCTCAACGGATAGAGCACTTCGCTTCGGACGAAGGGAGTACTTGACATATTGACATATTGACATATTGACATATTGACATATTGACATATATATGTCATATTTAGTCTATATGTTATTAGTAAGAACCACATTAAGAATAAACGAAAATCTAAAAAAAGGCGCAGAACAAAAAGCCTTGCACATGAATATGACATTGCAGGAAATTTTCAATAAGGCCTTAGCGCAATATCTAGAGAATGACGCACAAGAACAAGCAAAACGAATTGTTTTTAAGACCCATAATCTTGGTGAGCCGTTAGATAACTTAAAACGAGCTGATTATTACTCAAAACCATAATTTAATGTTAATTGATTCAAATATTTTAGTTTACTCAATTAATTCTTCTTCTCCGAAACACATAGATGCACAGCATTTTATCCAGGAAAATGTTGGCAAATTGGAAATAGCTCATCAGAATATATTTGAAACGCTACGAGTACTTACTCATTCAAGATTTCCTAACCCGATGAAGGTTAATGAAGCCGTAAATGCTGTTGAAAATATTTTGAAAGCATGTAGCATAATTACTCCCGACTATAAAACACATCGTATTGCCTTAGAACTTATAAAAAAATATAAGATTGCATCTAATCAAATTTTTGATGCATACTTGGCCGCAACAGCGATAAGCAATGGTGTTGATACATTAGTAACCGATAATACAAAAGATTTACGAAGATTTTCGGAGATTAAAGTAATTAACCCCTTCCCGTAATATCTATCTAATTGTCTATTTTAGAGAGTGATCCAAATGTTTCAGAATGCCTCAAACCCGCTTTGAGCTATAACTACCCTTACGGAATTGAATTTTAATTTTGGAGATTAATTTATTTTCTTCTACCGGGAAAATCTGAGGGATTAGCTACTTCATGTTCAATTGTGCCTACAACCTTACTTCCATCATATTGCTCTTCTCTTACCAGAGTAAATCCTTCATGACCAATTATTCCTCTTGTAATTGTAGCTGTCATGTCACTGTCTGCAAGGATCCTTACTTCATAAAGGCCTTCGTTATCTGGTTTGTATGTATAATTTTCCCCAGATTGAGTTACTGCCACAGGTAGTTTTCCCGTAAGGTGTTCATCTAGTCGTTGAGGACTCATGCCTTCAATTGGAGGTCGTACAAATATTTTTCTCCATTGATTTCCCATAGGTGTGGGATTTTATCGCGAAATGTAATAAATGTCAATACTATAAATCTGTGAGCCGCACAGGAATCGAACCTGTAACCACCTCCTTAAGAGGGAGGTGCTCTACCAGTTGAGCTAGCGGCCCAGAACAATCTAAGATTTTCTGGGTAAACCCAGATCTATTTCTGAAGAAATTTTTCGGGTAAACCCGGAATATTTATAAATAAATCATCGGGTGAACCCGTTTTTTTCTTCAATAAGTAATAATTTGTATTTTCTCCTCCAACCTTTTATTTCCCGTTCTCTTTTTGCTGCTTCGATTTGATTTATGAACATTTCATTATACACCAATTTGACTGGTAACTTCCCTTTAAGAGACTTAGCGCCCTTTTTATTGTTATGCTGATCAACTCTACGCTTCAAGTCTGTTGTTATTCCTGTATATAAAGTGCTGTCCCTACATTCAACTATATATAAAAACCAATTCATTTTTAGACCAAAAGGCGTTTACGCAGAAAATTTTTACTAAAATTATTCTGCGCGTCTGACAGGAGTCGAACCCGCAACTTCCTGGTCCGAAGCCAGGCGCTCTATCCATTGAGCTACAGACGCACCTATAATTTTAACAGATAGGCTTATATTCCTCAAGAAAAATGTGACGTGGAGTTAAGCGGCTTCAAGCTTGATTATTCTTTTTTCGTGACTGTCAACTTCTTCGCGGAGTTGGTTTGTTTGGTAAACCCCAAGTGAACTATCTTCTCTCATTTCCTCAAGTTCTTTCATTACGGCATCAAACTTTGTGAGTACATCATCCCGATAAGATTCGAACTTTTTACTCATTCTTACCTCTATCTTTTCTTCTGATCTGTTTATATCTTCTTTTAACCCATCTCTTAGTAATCCCAAATCTCTTCTGAGAACTTTTATATCTTCTTTTGTAGCATTACTATCGTTCGACTTTGGCATGATTTAATAATAATTACTTTATAGAAAAAGGTCAACTGTAATTTTCTAAATCAACCAGTGCGGCTCACAGATTTAGGAAGGTTAAGAAGCTACATTCCTGCGATTAATGATGATGCTTGTTCCCATCTGTTCTCTCCAAAGTCTGAAAACACATGTGGGGTAAACGGAGAAAGTTGTTCCTCTGTTGCTTTTCCCGTTGCTACCATAACTATCGGAATATTATGTGTTTGTGCCATTCTTGCTCCAATCAGAGAATCATCTACAATCACAAAACGGTCTTCAGGTGTTGCTTGTCGTTTTACAAGATCAAACAATTGATCTCTTTTTAGTGCCATCTCGCCAAATACCCCAATCAGTTTTTGTGTTTCTGGATCTCTAAAAAAAGTATCAAGTCCTGCAGATTTAAGTTTTGCTTCAGCCCGCTCAGAAGAATTACCAGTTAATAACCCTAATTTCACATGTGGGTCTTTAGAGAGTGCAGTCAGTAGCTCAGGGATTCCAGGTAAGACACGTGCAGGATGATTTTTTAGTTCTTGCGAAGTTGATTGTCCCCAGACTTGGTACGCTTCCTCAGGAACATCAACAACTTGAGACTCACGTTCGGGAGAAGACTTTACTGTCCCTACTTTTTCAAGAACTTCCTGAATAATGCCCATTTCTGTTTTCCCAACGTTATCAATCATTCCTTCGTCAGCATCTAGGCCAAATACTTTCTTAAACATCACAGAAGATGCCTTTGCATTAATTCCTTCAGGAACGGAAAGAATGGTCTCGTCAATATCAATTAGCACATGCAACATAATCTTGATTATACCTTTTCTGAAATATTTGGGTCACAACCGCTTAGGTGCTTCTTTGTGGGCCTGCATAAGGCATTCCAACAGCTCCATAATTAAAGCCTGCTCCAAATGCTATTGCAAGCACAAAATCGTAAGGCTTGATAACTCCGGATTCAACGTTATCAGCTAATACTGAAGGAATGGATCCCGCTGACATATTTCCTCTTCTGCCAATATTTACAAGAACTCTTCTTCTATCTAAATTAAGCGTGTCTATGACACCATTTACGATTTCCATATTTGCCTGATGAGGCAAAAACCAGTTAACGTCGTCAGGTGTCATTCCCGCGTCTAATATTGCCTCAAGTGCGATCTCAGACATTCGTAGAATTGCATTATCGCGGACAATGTCACCATTCATGTATATGGTGTGTTCGTTATTTCTTACAGTCTCCATTGTCGTAGGTTTTCTGCTGCCTCCTGCGGGAATATATAAATCCAGTGCGTGTGAGCCATCTGCGCCAAACGCCATACCAATTCCTTTTGGAGCGTCTTTAGGTGGAGTAAAATTATCTACTATAACAGCTCCTCCGCCGTCTCCAAACATTGTTGCAATTCCCGGCTTTGCAGTTCTAGATATTGGAGTCATAATTTCAACACCTGCTATTGCGTGGGGTCCGCTTTTCCTGGCTCGGCTCGTTAATTCTATAATAGAATTTCCAATAGCATGTAAAAATCCCACGCAAGCATTATTCCCTAGGTCAAGTGCTCTTACGTTGGTGGGAATTCCGAGTGCGTGTTGAACCACAGGCGCGTCAGGAGATGCTATGTGATCAGGAGAAGAAGTGCCTACAGAAATAAGTACGAGTTTGTTAGCAGAAATACCGGCACTAACTAAAGCTTTCTGTATTGCTGTTATTGCAAGGTCAGAAGTTGCAACTTCTCCTCCCAATTCTACCCAGTGTCTTTCTTTAACCCCAATTCTGCCAGCCATTCTATTAACTCCATCACGACTTCTGTTTATAGCGTTTGCAACATCAGCATTAGAAAATACTCTTCGTGGATAAGCACTTCCTGCTCCAATAATCCCGGGCCTTGGTTCACCTTCTTGAAATCTCATAACAAAAGAGGATAGTAACAGAGTGAGAAAAAGCTGTCAATGAATTTTCATAGGCTATTTGAGATAAAGGCGTTTCTATGGATTTCGCAGAAGCCGTGGATTTTTAAAGCGTTTCGGTGCTCCAGGGTTCCGTAGCCATTGTTTTTTGCAAACAAATAGTTTGGGTAAATTTCTCCAGCTTCTTTCATGAGATTGTCGCGGTAAACCTTTGCAATAATTGAGGCTGAGGCAATAGATAAACTAATAGTGTCCCCTCTTATGATTGCTTTTTGTTTTTTAATCTTTAAATCAAATCCGTCAACTATGGCGAAGTAATTAATTGAATTAAGTTTAGTTACCAGTTTTTTCATAACTTTATTAAGAACTTCAAAATTGGCTTTCCCAATTCCGTACTTATTTATAAACTCTATGTCTACAGATTCTATAGCCCATACTGAGTTTGCTTTAATAAGCACAGAAAGCTCTTCACGAAGTTTTGGTCTAACAAGTTTTGAGTCATTAACTTTATTAAGGAAATCATGTTTAAAGTTTGGTTTAAATATTACTCCGGCTGCAACAATTGGCCCCGCAAAGGCTCCTCGCCCGACTTCGTCTAATCCAATCACATGATCGATTCCGAAATTCCAATAAAATCTTTCTTCGTTAAAGGAGGGTTTGGTTTTCATCATTGCCATCTTCCAAAAGAGGTGAATCAACGCCGTCTACTTCGGGCAAATTTTTAACAATTGCTTTGAGCTCTCCATAAAAATTTGTAGTGTTGTTATCAAGCTTCTCTATTTGGGATTCAGATTTTTTCCATCGTAGAACCGTAGACCTTTTTTCCGCATCCAAAGAATCCCTGAGTGATTTTATTCCGTCAAAATGAGCCTGCATACGGTGTTTAAAACTGTCTGACATCATATAATCCCGGATTTGTCCCCACTCTTCTTCGGTGTGATTTACTGAAGATTTAACCGAAGCCACGGTTGTAATTAAAAATCTGACATATCTGCAAATACTAATGGCGTGTTCATAGGTTGTAATCCAAACTCCGTCTTTTCTGTCAAAGTTTGCCGTTTCATTTGGAAGAGTGATTGAAACAATTATCGATTCAGTCGCGCTTATTTTACCTGCATCATGCTTAAGCTTCGTAGTCCAGCTATTGCTCCAGGCTTTTGTCCGTTTTGTTTCCCAAAGAATTGATCCGACTGTACTCCCATTAAATCTAACTTTTTGCCAGATGTCCCCGCCTTCTACTCCTTTTGGGATTGGTACAAACTCATCATTGGGAAATAGTTTTATTAGTTTTTCTTCGAGGTCTAGCTCTAGCACTTCTCCTTGGAGCTGTTGGGAGCCTTGCCTGCCTTTTCTTTGAGCATCTTCAAGAGCCTTTTGCATGTCACTAATTTTTTTCTCGTATTCAAGTTTGTCTAGTCTGGATTTTTCAGATGCTTCTTTCAGAGTCTCTTCTTTAATTTTCTCTTCATTCTTCCCTCTTTCTTCTTTTTCTTTTTCTAACTTTTCCGAAAGTTCTAGTTCTTTTTTCTTAGCTTCCATTAGTTCGGTTGCCCGTTCTTTGTTTTGTATCTCAAACTCTTCCCGTAACCTCTTTTCATTTTTTGCTTGTTCCTCAGCTTTCTCGCGCTCAAATTCAGCTTTCAGTTTTTTTGATTCTTCATCTCTAACCTGAGCTTGAAGTTCATGAACTATTGCTTCTGAGAGTTCGACTTGCTTGCCGCAGTGCGGACACTTAACGCTATCCATAAGGTTTACCTATAATACCCGCGTAGGCAGGTATTTTCAAGTGCATTTAATTGCACTTAGTATTTAAAGGTTATATAATCTTCGCTAACATTTATGGAAACAGCAGAATCAGAAAAATTTGTTGCTCTTTATAACCAATTTGATAATTACATGCGAAATCAACTTGGCGTGGGTCGTTTTGTAAATCATTCATCGCTTCTTAGAGAGATGTCTTTAAAAAATAAGCTTGTTTACGATTTCCTTACAGATTTGAGAATGTTTGCAGAAGTCAGAAATATGCTTATACACAATCCGTATAAGAAAAATGCTGATCCCTTATTTTATCCACACGCTTACGTTACTCAAAAGTATGAAGAAATAATCAATCTTATTCTTCATCCGCCAAAAGCGCTTTCAATAGCTATACCAGGGTCTAAAATTTACACCGCTACTCCCGAGACTTTGATTCAAAAAATTATGAGAACAATGGTAGAGAAAAACTATACACACGTGCCAATCATAGAAGATGGAAAGATGACTGGAATTTTTTCTGAAAACATACTGCTTTCCTATCTGGTTACCAATCAAGAAGGAATAATCTTAAAGGATGCAACGGTTAAGGATTTTTTTGATTTTATTCATCTTGAAAAACATATGAACGAATATTTTGAATTTGTATCGCGCAATGCTTTTCTCACTGAGGTCGATAGTATCTTCAGCATAGGAGTAAAAAATGGAAAAAGAGTTGCTGTAGTCTATATAACAGAGCATGGAAAAAGTACTGAGAAAATACTAGGAATGATAACTCCTTGGGATCTTACAGCAAGAGCTTAATCAGGCAGCTCTTTTGGTTGCAACCAAAAGAGGTAAAATTTCCCCAGTTTTGGTAAATATTGGCGAATGCCCTACGAGCGCTTGCTCTCTTGGTCCCATTCCCTCTAATAACTTTGCTTTTTCTTTATCAATTACCTCAACATTAAAGCCGTTAGAGCGAAGATGTTCTTCAAATAAGGCAAGTGCCTCTGTGTCATTTTGCCCATTTTCATAAGCAAGCCATGGAAACGCTATAAATCTTCCTCCACCCCTGAGCACTCTCCCGATTTCAGACATGACTTGAACCCCGTCACTATTGCTAAAATAATCCTTGTAAAATGGGAATCCTTCAATCATTGTATAAACAGAAACTGACCCTTGCTCAAAATCGCTCAGATCTTTAATATCTCCCACGATATGCCTTGCAGGATCTAGAACATTCTTAAAAAAATCTGTATATAGTAAGTTAGTCGGAAAATTTCTAGACGCTACCCTTCTAAATCTCTCTATTCCTTCAAGATCTAGGCTCAGAAATTTTGTTCGACGGATTTTCCCAGCAAATTCTTCAGCAAAATGATCAGCCATTGCTTTAAGTAAGGACTCAGCTTCCTCTTCAGTTAAGGGTGTGGCATGAACAATATCTGCAACAGAGAAAGGCCATTCATTAGCAACCAAACTTATCCAGCTACCTTTTGTTTCCCCGTCCCGGCTATTTTCGACCACCTCTCGAAGTTCTTTTGACGGGGCCTCCTGAAAACGCCTGAGAAAATCTTGCGATAGGGCCTGAACACTTGTCGTGTCCAATCCTTCAACGGGATTGAAAAAAGCTTCAAAAGCAACTTGGGTAATTATTCTTCTCTGGGGCTTTAGGGGGTCATTTCTTGTAAATAGCATATCGCGTACTTCGGTAATCCTTTCCTGGCGCATTCTGCCAAGCCCAGGGACTAGGGACTCATCTCTTGTTTTAAAACCGTCTTCAAGGGTATTAACTGCCAGCCTCGCGGCTCTAAAAGCAATATTCTTTGCGTACTGGCCTCTAATAACCTCCCTGTACCATGGGATTGCAGAACAAGCATCAAGGTGTATGTAGGTCATATCCATCGAGGTACCAGATCTAGTCTCATCGATCAAATCTTCCGTGAGTTTTCTTGCCAATCTCCCCCAGGCGTAATGGTCAGAACTTCCTTGTTCTGGTACCTGAGGCGCAACCTCCGGTCCTATGGCTTTTAATCTTAAATCGGGCTCATTTGGAACAACTCCTCCAGATCCATCAGCAAAAAAAACTCTCTCATGAATGCAGGATTATACTCTTTAATATTACGCTTTGCAAAATATTACAGGCTTGTAAATTGACACACATATATTTTTAGGTTACGATTTTTGTATGAAGGGTATTTTAAAAAACACTGTTTTTAATGCAATTGCTATTTATATCTTGTCTCAGGTGCTCGCAGGTGTAAAAGTAAATGGCGGAATAGACACTCTTCTTTTAAGCGGATTTATTCTTTCCGTACTTTTTATATTCATAAAGCCGATACTAAATCTTGTTTCACTTCCTCTAAATATGATAACTCTCGGGCTCTTCTCATTTCTCTCTAATGCAATACTTCTTTATATTCTTACCATTTTTGTGCCTAATGTTACGATTTCTCCCTTTACCTTTAAAGGGTTTTCGCTTGCAGGATTTATAATCCCCGTTATGCAATTTAATTCATTTTGGGCATTTATAATCTCTGCTTTAGTCCTTTCTCTTATAATAAATTTCTTCAATTGGCTCACCAGGAAGTAATTTTTTAACTTGCATGAGCTCCTTACACACGGTATAATAGCCTTAATGATTTTAGATTTAATTCAAATTGTAGTTTCAGGACTTCTTATCGGAGTTATACTCCTGCAAGTCCAGGGCTCAGGACTCTCGGCAAGCTTCGGCGGAGCTGGTGAATCTTTCAGAAGCAGAAGAAGCGTCGAAAGATTATTAATCTACGCAACCGTAACTCTTGCAATTCTTTTCGCAGTATTTTCCTTAATACTTCTAATAACCCGTTAATTAGTCTTATTTATGATTTTCTTAAAAAGGAAAAGACTTATTTTTTGGTTACTGCGTGCATATATCAAAAAATGGGGCAAAACAATAACAATCTCTTTTGTTTTAGGGCTCGTTATTTTTGCTTTGCTCTTTTTTAAAAGAGACTTCTTTTTTTCGAAAATTCCTTTGTCTAATAATGAAAGTATTGGAATAGTAGGTGTTTATGATAGATCCGATCTTCCCAACAATCTTCCGCCCGTAATTTTAAATCAAGCCTCAAGAGGTCTTACAAAAATTTCTTCTGAAGGGGTGGTTTTACCTGATATTGCCGCGAGGTGGGAAATAAAAGATGACGGAAAAACTTTCATTTTCTACCTTCGTCCAAATACATATTTTTCAGACGGTAAATTGGTAGATACTGGTTCAATTAAATACAATTTCAAGGACGTAACTATAGAAAAACCTTCGAAGCAAGTAATCGTATTCCGTCTTAAGGAAAAGTATTCACCATTTTTAGTAACTCTTTCTAATTATAAGATTTTTAAGAATAATAATATTGGGGTATCTGACTACAAGATAAGTGAAATTAAATCAAGCTCTGGGTTTATTGATTACATTAAACTCTTCTCCCAAAAAGATAAGAAAACAATAAAATATGATTTCTATGATACCCAGGAAGCATTAAAAAGCGCATATGCGTTGGGAGAAGTAACAAAAATTGTAGATATAAATGACCTTAACTATAAAAATAGAGTTAATTTCTCAGCATTTAAAAATGCAGACGTAGATAGACAAATTAATTTTGAAAAAATTGTTACTATATTTTTTGACAACCAAGACCCGCTTCTTTCTGACAAAAAAATAAGAAAAGCTCTTGCCTATTCACTTCCTGATAAATTTGATGAGGGACAAAGAACATACACACCGTACACGCCTAAATTTTGGGCTAACGGAGATCAGGAAGATTATAAAAAAGACTTAGAATATTCGAAGCTTTTATTTGAACAGACTGATGCCTCAAAAAGTGCTTCTCTTAAAATTGAACTTAAAACACTCCCTCAGTATCAGTTATTCGCTAAAAAAATTGCTAAAAGCTGGGAGCAATTAGGAGTGAATACTGATATAAAAGTCGTAGACAGTGTTCCTCAGGGTACTTATCAAGCATTTTTAGGAGAATTGCCAGTATTTAAAGATCCTGACCAGTATACTCTGTGGCATACAGGACAAGAGAGTAATATCACAAATTATAGAAATCTTAGGATTGATAAACTTCTTGAGGATGGCAGAAGAATTTATGACATAGAGCAAAGAAAAGAGATTTATTCCGATTTCCAGAAATATTTAATAGACGACATGCCTGCAGCCTTTCTGTTCTTCCCCTATACGTACTCAGTTACCCGAAAATAAATCTTGAGCGTAGCTTTCTGTGGTAAGTAACCGCGAATCTGTGAGCCTCATTTCTTATTCTTATTACCAATTGAAGCGCATCCGAGCTCTTAGAAAGTCTTATTATTTTAAAGTCAGATGTTATTAAAAGTTCTTCTCTTTTGGCAATACCAATTATAGGAATTTGTTTATTTTCTTCAAAAGCAGCTTTATTAGCTGAAGATATTTGTCCTTTTCCTCCGTCAACAATTATTAAATCCGGTGTTCCCCACTCGGGATGATTCAGTCTTCTTCTTATTACTTCCCTCATCATCGCAAAATCATTTGGAATTACTCTGGGAGGCCGTTTTATTTTAAACCTTCTGTAGGATGCAGCATCTTTCTCACCGTTAGTAAATACTACCATGGAGCCGGTAGCGTGTTTTCCGCTTATGTTTGAGATGTCATAGCACTCAATTCTTTCAAGTTTTTCGATATTTACTTCATTTTCTTTAAGGACTTTAAGAAGCTCATCGGTTTCTTTTGATCTAAGATCACTTCTTAAATTCGGATTTAGTTCATACTCAAAAGGTTTATGAGAGGATGAAGTTACATAGATAACCGAATTAATTTTCCTTTGAATTTCTGATGCTTCTTCGAATTTTTCGTCTTTACTTAAGGCATCTCTTTCGGCGCGGAGCTCTTTTATAATTTCTTTTGTTTCACCGTTAAAGAATTGTATTAGATGGCGTATGTTTTTTTTGTAAGATTTTTTTTGTTCATCATTTTCAAACATCGGCGGACAAGGACAAAGACCTAGATGATAATAAAGACAAAATCTCTTTGGGTGATTTAAAACTGACTGGTAAGGAAAAATGCGTCTTATGATTTTTAGAACAGTCTTTAAGTCTGAGGAGTTTGGAAATGGTCCGAAATAAACCGACTTTTTGTCTTCTTCTTTCCTTGCCAGTAATACTTTTGGTGCGTTATCTTTAATAATAATTCTTGCAAGAATATAATTTTTCCCGTCAGTAAGCCGGGCATTATATCTTGGATCATATTTCTTAATTAGATTCGCTTCAAGGAGTAAGGATTCTACCTCAGAATCCACATGTATTGTTTTTATTTTTTTTACTTTTCCTACCAAAACCTGGGTTTTAGTGCCTAAATCTGCGCTTTTTACGAAGTATGAAGAAACTCTTTTCTTGAGATTTTTTGCTTTTCCCACATAAAGAACTTCTCCATTTTCATCAAGAAATATGTAGACGCCTGGATTTGTAGATAACTGCGAGTAAGATGATCGTGATACTTCCAACTATTATTCCTCCGAGTATGAAATAAATATTTTTATAAAAAGGAGAAACTATGATTTGTTCTTCAAAAGTCTCTTTTCCGATCCTAATTTTAATCGTATCACTTTCATTTGTCAAAAATGGTCTTGGAAGAAAATTAACTTTTACTAGTCTTTTACCGTACGGAGGAATTTTGTCAAAATATAGATTCTGAGAACTTGGATTAAGTTTGCCTGAAGAAACACTAAAAGTTTGATTGGGAGAGATAACTCCGGATAGATTATGAATCTCGATTGCTCCTGTTACGGGAAATCCTGCTGTATATCTTTCATCAAACTTGCTCTCAGCAGTAAGGGTTGGCACCTCTTCCCGGAAAGATTTGAACGTTTTAACTTCTACGTCTTTAGTGCTCTCTTCTCCGGGAATTTTATATCCTCCTGCAGGAACGGGATATTCGCTCTCTTCACCTTTTATAACAAATGCCAGATGATCAAAATCGAAAACATTAAAATAATCCAGTCCTTCAGTCGTGTTCTCCCATGTGGGATCGATCATTATCCAGGCTCCTTTCCCATCATCGTAATATTCAGGCCATGAATGCAAAACGTCTTTAAAAAGAGATAAAGGTCTTTGTGCTGAATTATTAGTATTAGCGTATCCCTCTACTGCTCTTGCTGGAATTCCGGCTGCACGTGAAAGAGCTATGAACAAATCGGTAAACTCAAGACACACTGCAGATTTTTTGTCACCTAAAACCCCTACAGCGCCAGCCCTTACCTGCAC
>CAZSXQ010000010.1:0-18769 GCA_964611415.1 uncultured Gammaproteobacteria bacterium | reverse complement strand
ACCCTCAAAGCTCAACTGTCTACCTTCAATCATCTACCGTCAAGCAATTAAATCTGCTAAAATCAAGCATGTAAATGGAAATTATAATAATTCTTTTGACAATTTTAGGACTTTCCCTTTTTGAAATAATTACTTCGATCGATAACGCTGTTATTAATGCAGAAGTTTTGTCAGGAATGAGCAAGAAGGCAAGAAGATGGTTTTTGACATACGGATTTTTCTTCGCAGTATTTGTTGTAAGAGGACTTTTGCCCTTTCTGATTATCTGGGCTGCTATGCCTGGCTTGGGGCCAATTGAGGTCTTAGGAATTTCCTTCCAAGGGTCAGAAGCGACAAAAGAAGCAGTTGAACATGCGGCGCCTATTCTTCTTTTAGGTGGAGGAGTATTCTTAATGTTTCTTTTCTTTCACTGGCTTTTTCTTGAGCCGAAAAGTTTTGGTATTCGCGGAGAGAAGTTTTTTCAAGGACAGGGTGCATGGTTTTTTGCAATAGTTTCAATTTTATTAACAGCTATAGTGTGGCAGGCATTAAAAGTTGACAATATGCTTGCCTTTTCTGCAGTAGTTGGATCCACTGCGTTTTTCATAATTCATGGATTTAGACAGTACGCAGAGCAGCAGGAGGAAAAGCTACTTGATAAAAAGAACAATATGTCAGACGTTTCTAAAATAGCATATCTGGAAGTACTAGATACTACATTTTCAATTGATGGAATAGTTGGAGCTTTTGCTTTTACATTTTCAGTTCCTTTTATTTTAATCGGAAACGGAATAGGAGCCCTCGTACTTAGAAAACTTACCATTAGCAATATCGATCGAATAAAGAGATATAAATTTTTGAAAAACGGAGCAATGTATTCTATATTTTTCTTAGGACTGATTATGATTCTTCATTCATTCGGTGCGAAAATTCCGCCTTATGTTTCTCCAATTATAACTTTTGGAACTGTCGGATATTTCTTCTTTAAATCTCGCCAAGATCTCAAAAAAATGGGCGAGGACATAAAAAGTTTATAAGTAATGGACAAGATCTACAATCATAAAGACTCAGAAGAAAAGATTTACAATAAATGGGAAGAAGCTGGCGCATTTAAGCCAGAAATAAATCCCAATGGCAAACCTTTTTCAATAATTCTTCCTCCGCCTAACGCTAATGCTCCTCTCCATTTTGGCCACGCAATGTATGTAGTTGAAGACATCCTTATCAGATACCACAGAATGTTGGGAGACGCTTCTTTGTGGCTGCCTGGAGCTGACCATGCAGGATTTGAGACGCAATTTGTTTTCGAAAAACAGCTCCAAAAGGAGGGGAAGTCCCGTTTTGACTATGATCGAGGAACTCTTTATAAAATGATCTGGGACTTTGTGCAAGGAAACAGAGGAACTATGGAGAATCAGTTAAAAAGACTTGGCTTTTCTCTTGACTGGAGTAGGATGAAATTTACCCTAGATCCAAAAGTCATTGAAGTAGTCTATAAAACATTTAAAAAACTTCATGATGATGAGTTGGTATACAGAGATTTAAAACTTGTTAATTATTGCACTAAAGATGGAACCGGTTTTTCAGATCTTGAAGTTTTGCATGTTGAGCATAATGACCCGCTGTATTATATGAAATATGGCCCTTTTGTTTTAGCTACAGTTAGACCTGAGACAAAATTTGGCGACACTGCCGTAGCGGTACACCCAAAAGATTTGCGATACAAAGAGTATATAGGGAAAGAAATAGAGTTTGAAAGCTTGATTGGAAAAGTTAGACTTAGGGTGGTAGGAGATGAGGCGGTAGATCCGGAGTTTGGAACGGGGGTTGTAAAAGTAACTCCTTCCCATGATTTTACAGATTTTGAAATTGGGAAGCGGCATGGTTTAGCAATGAAGCAGGTAATTGGATTTGATGGAAAACTTACTGAAATCGCAGGGAAATATGAAGGATTAAAAGTTAAGGAGGCAAGAGAAGTGATCTCAAAAGACTTGATCGATCAGGGATTGATGGAAAAAGTCGATGATAAATATAAACATACAGTTTCTACTTGCTATAAGTGCGGACGGGTTTTAGAGCCTCTCCCTATGGAGCAGTGGTTTATAAAAGTTAAGCCTCTTGTTAAAGAAAGCGTTAAAGCTTTAAAAGATAAAGAAATAAAAGTCGTTCCTAAGAGGTTTGAAAAAACTATGATTCAATGGTTTGATAATTTCCATGACTGGAATATATCACGCCAGTTAGTTTGGGGGATAAGAATTCCAGCTTGGAAGTGCGAGAAGTGTGATGAATGGATCGTTACAGAAGGCCAATCTCCCGAAAAATGTGCGAAGTGTAACTCAAAAGAATTAGTTCAGGATCCGGATACATTTGATACCTGGTTTTCTTCTGGGCAATGGCCTTTCGCTACTCTGATGAGCAGCTCAAGCTCAAAACTCAAAACTAAAAACTCAAAAATAGACGAGGATAGTTCGGATTTTGAAAAATTTTATCCAACATCAGTTATGGAAACGGCTTATGATATTTTACCTTGGTGGGTTTGTCGTATGGTGATGTTTGGAATTTATACAACAGGAAAAGTTCCATTCAAAACAGTTTATTATCATGGATTAATTCGAGATTCAAAAGGACAAAAGATGAGCAAGAGTAAGGGGAATGTAATCAATCCAATTGAGATGATTGAAAAATATAGTGCAGATGCTGTCAGAATGGCTCTTGTGTTTGGAGCATCTGCTGGGAATGATCAGTCTTTGGCAGAGGAAAAAATCCGCGGAATGAGAAATTTCGCAAATAAACTTTGGAATATAGCTCGGTTTATTGACATAAACCGAACTCAAAACTTAAAACTTAAAACTCAAAGCTTGGACGAATTGGAAAAAATTGCGAAGGAAGAAGCGGATAAAAGGATGATCGAAGCGGTTAAAGAGTTGACTGAAAAAACTACAAAGCATGTTGAAAAGTTTGAGTTAAACTTGGCAGCGGAAGGATTATATGAATTTGTGTGGCATGAATTTGCTGATAAGTATATTGAAGATGTTAAGAATAGAATTAATAAAGAATCGTTCATAATACTTAATTCATTATTCATAATTCAATTGAAGCTTCTTCATCCATTCATACCCTTTATTACCGAAGAGATATTCGGGAAATTTACGGGAAATATGTTAATAACTGAAAGGTGGCCCTCCTTCGCTAAGGCTTCCACCGACGTTAAAGCTTTGGCGGACAGGTCGGCGGGAAGTCGTAGGGGGTAAAAAGTGAAAAAATTTAAAAATACTAACGCAAAGCCAAAAAGAGTATATAAAAAAGCAAAAACCCAGCAATTCCCGAGTAATTACCGAATTATTCCCGAGAAATTGAGAGGGGATGGCTTTGCTTTTTTAGTTGGAGTAGCTTTTGTACTTGCTTCAATATTCGTAGTGGGCTTGGACGTATATAAAAATTATAATGATCAAAAAAGTCTAACCAATGAAAAAATCAAGGTATTGAATGGGCTAGTTTTTTGGGAAAATGAAGTAGGGGGGAAATCAAACTATAGAGACGCGTATTTTAAGTTGGCACTTTTAAATTACCAGCTTAAAAATTTGGATGAGGCAAGTGAAAATTTGGATAAGGCATTAATTTTGGATCCAAATTTTGAGAAGGGCAGAGAGCTCGAGAAAATCTTAGAAAACCTCTAGTTATTCCTGGGGTTTTTGATCGCCTTCGGGCTTAGCTTGTTCGGTAGCTGGTTTTTCGCCTTCTGTGGTTCCGCCTTCTGTTGGAGTTTCTCCTTCAGTAGGAGTTTGACCCTCAGCGCCTTCAGCACTTGATTCAGCGGCTGCGGCCTCAGCTGCTGCTGCTTCGGCAGCTGCCTGCTCCTGAGCTTCTCTACTTATTAACTCTCCAATCTTTGCAATAACTAAATTTGGATCTGAAAGAATTTCTACGCCTTCTGGTTTATGAAGCATAGAAATGGTAATCTGATCATCAATGTTTACAAGTGATTCGACATTTAATTCAAATTTTTCAGGTAGGTTTGTTGGTAGAGCCTCAACTTCAACCTCGTTTGTTATTTTTTCTAGAAGTCCGATTTTTTCTGTTTCCGCTTTTGCTTCACCAATGAATTCGACCGGAATCATTGCTGTGACTTTTTCTTTAAGATTTACTTTGAAAAAATCTGCATGAAGCGGCGTATTTCTATAATCAGTATGTAAATTGTGGATTAGAACTGGAACTGTTTCTTTCCCATAGGAAAGATCAATTACTCCAGTTTCTCCTGCTTCGTCAAAGACTTTTTGAAATTCCGTTAAGGGGAGCTGAAGAGATTGAGATTTTATATCTTTTCCGTAAACATTCGCAGGCAAAATGCCCTCTCTCCTGAGTTTTTTAACCTGTTTCCCGGTAATTTCACGGGGGGTTGCGGTCAATTTAAATCTTTTCATTTGGCTATTTTAGCAGAAAGCAAGGCTTCAATACAAGTTTGCTATAATTGTTGAACATATGATGGTGTTGGGAATCGATCCGGGAATTGGAAGATGCGGATGGGGAATAGTTGATGTAAATGGTTCGAAGGTAAGCGCTAAAGACTATGGGTGCATTGAGACCAAAGCCAATGGAGCGATTGAAAAAAGACTTTTGGTAATAAGTTTAGCAATTGAAAAACTCATCAAGGAGTACAGGCCGGACGTTTTAGCAATCGAAGAGTTATTTTTTTCCGGTAATGCAAAAACCGCATTCGCTGTGGGTCAGGCCAGAGGAGTAATATTATTAGCCGCAGGAAAGAGCGGGATGTCTGTTGCAATCTATACTCCTCTTCAGGTTAAAATGGCATTAACGGGATATGGCCGGGCCGACAAAAATCAGATAGGGCAAATGGTAAAGGTTATTTTAAAACTTGAAAAAATTCCAAAAATAGATGATACTTCTGATGCTTTAGCGGTTGCATTAGCGCACGCTTTTTCGGCAAAAATGAGTGCGCAAAGAAAATTATAGTATTGTTCGAGCGATGTCGAGAACTTCTCGATTTCGCTTCGCTTCACTCGAAGAATAAATATGATAGGTAGTTTAAGAGGAAAAGTTATTTTAAAGGATGGATTACATTTGCTTATTGATGTAAATGGTTTGGGTTATAGAGTTTTGGTTTCTGAAAAAATCTGGTCAAAACTCAAAATAAACGATGAGACATTCTTGTTTATTTATTCCCACATTAGAGATGACGCTTTTGATCTTTTTGGTTTTTCAGAAGTAGCTGATCTGAAACTCTTCGAAAATTTAATTAGTGTTTCAGGGGTTGGGCCAAAAACCGCGATGTCAATTTTTTCTCATACAACCCGCGAAGAAATAATTCAGGCAGTATTAAGAGGAGATACCGAGCTATTTACTCAAGTTCCTCGATTAGGCAAAAAAAATGCTCAAAAGATTATAATTGAGCTGAAAAATAAGCTAGGAGATACTAGCAGTTTTGATCTATCCGGTGAGAAATCGGCAGAAAATGATGAAATAATGATAGCTCTTAAAAGTTTTGGATTTTCTCCTAAAGAAGTAGGAGAGGCAATCAAAAATTTGGACGGGAAAGAGAAAAGTCCTGAAGAAAAGATAAAATTAGCGCTTAAATATTTAGGAAAATAGAGATTGTTTCATTGTTGATATGGCAAAAGAAAAAAAGAAAATACTAGAAAAAGTCCGTTCGACTGGCTCAGGACAAGAGAATCCGGAGGAAGAGGTGTTGTTTGTTTCTTTGAGGGCGAAGGAGTGGGATGAGTTTTTCGGTCAACCCAATATTAAAAAGGCGCTTCAAATCGCAATCTCCGCAGCAAAGAAAAGAAACGAGTCGATAGAGCATATTCTTCTTTACGGACCTCCGGGACTTGGAAAAACTACAATATCTCATTTGATAGCAAAAGAGATGGGGGTAAACATAAAAGTGACCTCGGGTCCCGCGATTGAAAGAGCAGGAGATCTCGCGTCAATCCTTACGAATCTAGAAAAAGGAGACGTTTTATTTATTGACGAAATTCATCGATTAAATAAAGTGGTTGAGGAAACTCTTTACCCGGCTATGGAGGATTATGCTCTAGATATTGTAATAGGAAAAGGGCCAAGCGCGCGGACACTTCGTCTTGATTTACCTCAGTTTACGATAATAGGAGCAACGACCCGCATTGGCTTATTATCTGCACCTATGCGGGATAGATTTGGAGTAATTCACCGCTTAAATTTTTATTCTCCGTTTGAGCTTGAGGAGATAATTAGGCGTGGGGCGGTAAAATTAAAAACAGCAATAGACAGAGACTCCATAAAAGAAATTTCAATAAGAGCCCGTGGGACCCCGCGGATCGCATTAAAAATTCTCAAAAGAGTTAGGGATTATGCACAGGTTCATGGCGACGGAGAAATAAATAAAAATCTCACAGACAAAGCTTTGGAAATGCTTGAAGTTGATTCAATGGGGCTAGACAATAATGACATAAGATTTCTTAAAGCTTTGATTGAAAAACATAGCGGAGGACCTGTGGGATTGGACACTATTGCCTCCACCATTTCTGAAGATGTTTCAACCATAGAGGATGTAATTGAGCCCTATTTAATGCAGGTTGGATTTATTAAGCGTTCCCCTCGGGGGAGAATTGCGACAAAATCAGCATACGAACATTTTGGTCTGCCTTTTCAGGAAGAAAAGAAGCAGCAGAAACTTCTCTAGTCGTTTGTTGATTCAAGAATTTTCCTGGAGATTTTGGCGATGGTGTTTTTTGTTTCTTCCTCATTTTCTCCAATATCAGAGGTCATCACTCCTAAGTAGTATGTGCCCTTTTCCGTTTCAATTATTCCTACGTCATGCACAAAGCCTTCTTCGTCTCCGGTTTTATGATAAATCTTAACGTTTGATGGTAGCCCCTTCGTAAGGCGGTCTTCAAAATCAGTTTCTGTCATAAACTCCAAAAGCTCTTTTGTTCTTGCGGGGTCAGTTATTTGATTGGTATAGATTTTTTCAAAAAGAAGAGACATGTCAAAAGCAGTAGTTTTATTGTTTTTCATATTTGTTTGTTTCATTCCCCAAGAGTCAACAAGTTTTTGAACATTTTCTTCCCCAATTTTTAAAGAAATAACATAGGAAGCGGTGTTATCCGATTGTTTTAAGGCGAGTTTTGCTAAATTTCTGAGCGAATAAGTTTGCGGCATTTTTTGATAACGGATAGATCCGGTTCCATAATTCTGAACATCCTTTTCCAGAATAGTAATTTTATCGTCAAGTGAAATTTTTTCCTGTTTGTCTAGATAATAAAGGGCTGCAATAATAGGAAGCTTGTTAACTGAAGCACCTGTTTCAATTTGATGTTCATCAATTCCAAAAAAAGAACCTGTTTTTAGATCTTTATAATAAATAGAGTAAAATCCTTTTTTATCTTTTGTAATTTTATCGATTTCATTTTTTAAATCCAGCTCTTTGGTATTTGTTGACAAATTAATTACCGGCAAAAACGACAAATGACGGCCTAAAAATATAAAAAATATTGCAAAAACAAAAATTCCGGCAAGCCGTCTTTTGTAGTAATTTGGGGGAGGAGCTGATTGAAATTGATTTTCCATAGAATTTATATAGTATCAGTTTTAGGTCTATATTGAAGAGCCTCTGCGATATGGTTGGGTTTTATGTTTGGTAAATTGTCTAAGTCAGCAATGGTTCGGGAAACTTTTAATATTTTATTATAAGAACGGGCTGAAAGATTTAATTTGTTGACAGCCATCTTCAAAATTTCCATAGATTCCGCTGAGAGTTCACAATATTTTTTAATTAATCTGGAATTCATTTCTGAGTTTGAAATTATTTTTTCTTTCTTAAATCTCTTTGTTTGAAGATTTCTTGCTTTCTGAACCCGCTTTCTTATTATTGAAGATGAAGGACCGCTCTCAACTTTTTGTTCGGTCAATTTTTCCACTTTAACTGCAGGGACGTCCAAATGAATATCTATTCGATCAAGCATTGGTCCTGAGATTTTCTTTTGATAGCGAAGTATTTCTGAAGTAGAATCCCGGCATTCGTGTGTAGGATCTCCTAAATATCCGCAGGGACAAGGGTTTTGCGCTGCAACCAGAATAAACTTTGCGGGAAATGTAATTCTTCCTGAAGCACGTGAAATAGTTACAAATCCATCCTCCATGGGTTGTCTCATGGCCTCGAGTACATGACGGGGAAACTCGGGAAATTCATCTAAAAATAAAACCCCCCGGTGAGCTAGGGAAATTTCTCCTGGTTTTGGAATATTGCTTCCACCAATTAAGCCAATATGAGAAGTTGTGTGGTGAGGAGAGCGGAATGGCCTTTTAACAACAATTGTTTCCTTGTCAAGAAGTCCCGAAATACTATATATTTTTGTAATTTCTATCGCTTCATCAAAAGTAGGTTTTGGAAGAATTGATGAAAAAGTTCTTGCTAATAATGTTTTTCCGGCTCCGGGCGGACCTTTAAGTAGAATATTATGTCCTCCGGCAGCTGAAATCTCCATTGCTCTTTTTGCTTGTTCCTGTCCTTTTATATCTTTCATGTCAAATTCAAAATCTTCTTCAGTAATAGAATCAATAGGAGTTGGTTTTTGTTTTGTAATTTTTGTTTTTCCACTCAGATGATCAAGAAGTTCGTGTAAAGATGTAACAGGCATAATATCGATGTTTTTTATGATTGCCGCTTCTTTTGCATTTTGGTGAGGAAGGAAAAAGGAAGTCAATTTTTTTTCTTTTGCTAATATTGCCTGGGGTAGTGCGCCGAAAGTATGTCTTAGTTTTCCTTCTAGAGAAAGCTCGCCCATAAAAAGATAATTAGAAATATCTGCTTTGATTTGTTCGTTTGCAAGCATCACCCCTAATGCAATGGGAAGATCATACAGAGCTCCTTCTTTTGGAAGATCAGCAGGTGCCAGATTAACAGTTATTCTTTTTGCGGGGAATTCCGCGCCTGTATTTTTCAGGGCGCTTCTTACTCTTTCTTTCGCTTCTTCAACTGCTTTATCCCCAAGGCCGACTATAGTAAAAGAGGGGAGACCTTGGGATGCAATATCTACTTCTACTTCCACAGGAACTGCGTTAAGTCCGATTATTGCTGAAGAGTTAACTTTGGCTAGCATACAAATATGATATCATCTAGTTCACGATTCCAATATATGTAGAGGGGGAGAGTTTTCTAAGTTCTGATTTTTGATTTTCATTTAACGGAAGTTTATCGACCATATTTAAAAAGTCTTCTTTGGTCATTTTTTCTCCGCGGGTAAGTTCCTTCAATATCTCATAGCCGTTTTTAACGCCTTCTTTTTTTAGATAAATTTGTACTGCTTCTGAAAGAATTGACCAATCACTATTAAGATCCTTAGTGATTTTTTGCTCATTTGCTTTAATTCTGAGCAATCCTTCTAAACAGCTTTTGTAGGCAAGAAGACAATGAGCTAGCGCGACTCCAAAATTTCTCATTATAGTACTGCTTGAGAGATCTCGCTGAAGACGAGAGATTAGAAGTTTACTAGTAAAGCCGTGAATAAGTGAATTAGCAACTATTAAATTCCCCTCAGAATTCTCAAATAAAATCGGATTAATTTTTTGAGGCATTGTCGAGGAGCCAACTTCGCCTTTTCTATTTTCCTGAACAAACCAGTGATCACTAATATAGCGCCATATATCTTGATCAAATCCTATTAGAACTCCGTTTATTCTCTCCAGTGCTTGGAAGACAAGAATTGTGTCGTCATAGGGATTTATTTGAGTCGTTGTAAAAATAGGATTTAATCCGAAGCTTTCTATGAATTGTTTAGAAAATTTTTTCCAATCTATTTTCGGAAATACAAAGTAAAGCGCGTTATAATTGCCAACTGCGCCATTTATCTTTCCGTTCAATTTAGTTTTTTTTAATAGAATAATTTCTTTTTGAATTCTTTCATAAAACACCAAGAGCTCTTTGCCAAGCACGGTGGGAACCGCTGGCTGTCCATGTGTTCTAGCGATCATAGGCAGTCTTTTATATGTTTTGGATTTGTTTAATATTTTTGCGTTTAGTTTTTCTAAATTCGGAATAACAATTTTTTCCAACCCGTCTCTTAGCATTAATCTATTTGCCAGATTATCAATATCTTCTGATGTTAAGCCGAAGTGAACGAACTCCAGAGTATCAGCTAGAGAGGTTCTCGATAGTTTTTGTTTTAAATAGTATTCAATTGCTTTGACATCATGTCGTGTAGTATTTTCAATTTCTTTTACTTTTTCCGCTTCGCTTAAATCAAAATCGTCAATAATTTTATTTAATATTTTTTGCTCGCTACCGTTTATTTTTCGGACAACGCCAGCGTTAGAGAGAGCAATCAAATACCTTATTTCAATAGACAACCGATATTTTATAATCCCAAACTCAGAAGAATACCCTGCGAGTTCTTCTACTTGATTTCTATATCTTCCGTCAATTGGGGAGATTGCAGTTAAGCTAAATTCTGATTGTTTCATTACGCTCGCTTCCGGTTGAGATAATTTTAATAGGTAATTCTAGAAAGTTTTCAATAAATTTTAAATAATTCTGGCAGTTTTTTGGCAACTTAGAATATTTAGTTATGCCAACTATATCCTCAGGCCATCCTTTAAGGGTTTTATAAATAGGTTTAACATGAGCAAGCTCATTGTAGCCGCAGCTGCTGGCGGGAATTGATTTACCTTTAAGTTCATAACCAACACAAACTTTAATCTCATCCATTCCGCTTAAAATGTCTGCTTTAGTAATACATATCTGAGTCACTCCGCCAACCTGGCAAGCAAATTTAACCGCTTCTAAGTCCAGCCAGCCAACCCGGCGCGGCCTACCTGTTGTTGTTCCGTACTCATTACCTTTCTCTCGAATGTTTTCCGCTGTTTTATTAAGAAGTTCTGTAGGAATTGGTCCGCCACCAACCCGAGAGGTGTATGCCTTAATAACTCCGAAAACTTGACCAATTTGTTGTGGTCTGATTCCTGATCCGGCACTCACAGCTCCAGCAATGACATTAGATCCGGTAGAGTAGGGGTATGGTGAAAAATCAATATCAAGCATTACTCCATGAGCGCCTTCAATAAGAATGGATTTATTCTTAGTAATAGCTTTCTGTAGGAGCTGAATAGTATCTGTAACATAGGGTAGAATTTCCTCACGGAGTTTTTTATATTTTTTTAATTCTTTAGCAATATTAATTGGTTTAACTTGAAACGTTCTTAAAATCTCGTTTTTTATTTTAGCTTGAAATTTAAATTGTTTTTCAAAATCTTCCCAATGCACTAATTCATAGATGCGGATGCCGTTGTAGCTGACCTTATCGGAAAAACAGGGTCCAATTCCGCGTTTGGTAGTTCCTAACTTATTTTTTCCTCTAGCATTTTCATATGCTTCATCCAATGCTTTATGATAAGGCATAATAATATGGCATCTTTCCGAAATAAATAACTTATTTTTTAATTTGATGCCATCATCCCGCAGCATTTTTATTTCAGTTAATAAAACCTCAAGATCAACAATAACTCCGTTAGCGATAACTCCAACAACATTTTTATGCAAAATTCCTGAGGGTATTAAGTGGAAAGGGTATTTCTTGTTATTCGCAATAACTGTGTGGCCTGCATTATTGCCTCCGTGGAAGCGGACTACTAAATCCGAAGTGGAAGCGAGGAAGTCTATGATTTTTCCTTTTCCCTCGTCTCCCCACTGAGAGCCAATAATTATCGTTGCAGACATTTTGCCTTAAGGATTTTATTACATCATAAGCTGAAATTGCAAGGAGTAAGTGGTACAATTATTTTCCAATGGATCCCGTTAGAAAATTGTGTTTTGAGAAAAAGAAAGCTTCAGAATCAAATGAACTTTTAAGGAGGGTTTTCTAACGGGATGGATCAGGCTTCCCAAGTACGCGAAAAAATCGATATCGTAGGATTAATTTCAGAATATCTGCCCCTTAGAAAAATGGGCAGAAATTTTACTACCGTTTGTCCTTTTCATAATGAAAACTCCCCATCTTTTGTAGTGAGTCCTGAAAGACAAATTTGGCACTGTTTTGGATGCGCAAAAGGAGGAGATGCGTTTACGTTTTTGATGGAATATGAAAATTTGGAATTTATCGAAGCGCTTAGGATTTTGGCAAAAAAAGCTGGAGTAGTTCTTAAAACAACAGGTAGTTCATTTACAGCCTCAAAAAAAGACGGAATATATTCTTTAAATAATAAAGCCGCGGAATATTATAATTACGTTTTGACAAAACATTCTGCAGGAAAGAAAGCTCTGGAATATTTAACGAAAGATAGGGGACTTACGGAAAAGTTAATAAAGACTTTTAATATTGGTTTTGCTCCAATGGGAGGAGAAGATCTTTCCAGATATCTCATCGGCAAAAAGAAGTACTCAAATTTGGATTTGGTTGAAGCGGGTCTTTCTATACAAAAGGGAAGTAGGGTAATCGATTTTTTCAGAAATAGAATAACTTTTCCTTTGATTGATCACAGAGGAAATATCGTAGGTTTCTCAGGTAGAAGTGTACCTTCAAACGACTTTGGACCTAAATATATTAATACCCGCGATACTCTTGTGTATCACAAAGGGAGTATGTTTTTTGGCATGAATCAGGCAAAAGACGAAATAAAAAAAGAAGGTTATTCAATAGTGATGGAGGGAGAGTTTGACGTGATCTCTGCTTTTGCTGAAGGAATAAAAAATGTAGTTGCATTAAAGGGAACAGCTCTTACAGAAGCACAAGCCTTACTTTTATCTAGGTTTGCTCCGAAAACTGCACTGTGTTTGGATCAGGATTCTGCAGGAATTGAGGCGGTAAAAAGAAGTATTCCGGTTCTTGAAAAGAGAGGGCTAATTATAACAGTCATAATTCCTGAAGAGAAAGATCCCGATGAGGCCCTTAAGAAAAACCCTGTAGCATTTAAAAAAGCACTTAGGAATCAAGTGGAAGTATATGACTTCTTGATAGAAAAAAGCATAGGAGAAAATGATAAAGATTCTGCTCCAGGAAAAAAGAAAATAACGGATGATGTATTGCCTTTATTGAGTTCTATCCAGAATGAAATTGTAAAAGAACATTATCTTAAAAAATTAAGCGATTTAATCGACACTTCGTATGACTCATTACTTCGCCAGCTTGAAAAAAAAGAGGACACATCAAAACAGGCCGTAGTTTCAAAATCACAAAGGCTAAATAGGCGGGAGATGTTAGAGGAATATTTATTATCTCTTATTACTCAAGGGGTTAGTCCAAAAGAATTACTTACAAGGTCAAAAGATATTTTAATAGAATATAGGTTTGAAACGCCGAGTGTTGGAAAAATTTTTACCGAGCTGGTAATTGTTTTTAGTAAGAAAGATCAATTTGATCTCAAATATTTATCTTCAAACTTAACCCGTGAACTACTCCCTACTTTTGATAAGTGCTTTTTGGCTCCCCTACCAAAATTTGAAGATTCGGTAAAGTATGAAGAAGAAGTGGTAAGGGTTTCAATGGATCTAAGGATTTTTCACCTTAAAGACAGAGTTAGGGAGATAAGCAAGAATTTAAAAGAAAATGAGAAGAATGATCACGAAATAGAGAGTTTAAAAGAGGAAATAGTAGCTATTACTTCCCAAATCGCATCCTCACAGGTTTAAATTGAGCTCAGAGTGTGCTAAAATAAGATACTATGGCAACAAATTCCCTAAATGTTTTATCAGATATAGTGGATTCTGCAAAAAAGCGTGGTTATATTACCCAGGAGGAAATTCTTTCTATCTTTCCAAAACCCGAAGATCATATCCAAGAGCTTGATAGTTTATACGACAAGCTGATTAAGTCTGATGTTGATGTTTTTGAGTCTGTTGCTGAAAATCAAGATGGGGAAAAGCCAATAGAAGATCTTGAAAAAGAGCTAGAAGCGTTAACAGTGCTCACCGAAGGAACGGTTTCTGATCCAGTCAGAATGTATCTTAAAGAAATTGGAAGAATCCCTCTTCTTAATTTTGATCAAGAAATAAATCTTGCGAAGAAAGTTGAAAAAGGAGACGAAGAAGCTAAGAAGATTTTGGTTAACTCAAATCTCAGACTGGTAGTTTCTATTGCAAAAAAATATGTAGGCCGCGGCTTAACCCTCCTTGATTTGATTCAAGAAGGAAATCAGGGATTAATAAGAGCAGTTGAGAAATATGATTGGCGTAGGGGATTCAAGTTTTCAACTTACGCAACGTGGTGGATAAGACAGTCCATTACTCGTGCTATTGCTGATCAAGCAAGAACGATTAGGATTCCAGTTCACATGGTTGAAAACATAAATAGGTTCTTGAGAGCATCTAGGAAATTAATGCAGGAATTGGGGCGCGAACCAACTCCTGAAGAGGTTGCAAAAGTGCTGGGAATTGATCCCGAGAAAGCTCTTGAAATAATAAAAATTTCACAAGAACCTGCAAGTTTGGAGTCCCCGGTTTCAGATGAAGAAGATTCACGGCTTGGCGACTTTATCCATGATAGTGCAGCGCCGACACTTTTCGACTCAGCAAGCAGAGAACTCTTGAAAGAACAAGTCGACCAAGTTTTGGCAACCCTATCTGACCGCGAGAGAAGAGTTTTAGAAGAAAGATTTGGTCTTAAAGACGGTAGACCAAAAACGCTTGAAGAGGTTGGGAAAATGTTTGCTGTAACGCGGGAGAGAATCAGACAAATTGAAGCTAAGTCACTCCGAAAACTTCGTCATCCGTCCCGCGGGAATAAATTAAAAGACTACTTGGGTTAATAACCTAAATCTTCTTTCACCAAAATTATTTTTATTCTGTTTGGTTTTATCTCTTTGTTGATTATGAGGAGCTTAGAAACGTTACTTCGTTCCATTCCATAGGCTATTTTAACCCTCTCGGATTCCAGTGGTAATACATGTTCATAGATTCTTTTTAGCGCTTCATCTAAATTTGCTGTAATTTTTTTAGCGCTTATAATCCATATCACGTGTGATGCTCCGTAAACATAAGGAGCAAGTTGGCTACCTGTGTTTGAAGCAATTAATATTTTTCCATCCTGTGTTATAGCATGTACACTTCCTATTACATAATCAGGAGCAGCTCCGAGTTTCTGCATTTCAAGATGATGAGTAGCCCGGTTTAGAGAGTTAAGTTTTTTCTTAACTGATTCGTATTTTCCGTATTTTTGTATTTCTTCAAGAAGACCAAGTTGTTCCAGCGTTACGGAAGAAGCTTCTAATACCTCAGAGCCTTCTGGTATTAACCCTAAGGCTTTTTGCTTAGCCTCTTCTTTAGTACTTACTACTTCTGCATCAATCCCATTTTCTTTAAGAGAGCTAATAGTTTTTTCAATAATATTATCGCTTGGTATTTGTGTCCATTTATTCATTTTTCACCTCCTTTAACAATCAAATGTTCTTCTTTTTCCGCAAACGGTAAAAAGAAGTTTATCTAAGCTTTTTTCCAGATGGTCTTTCTCTTTTTCACTCATAACTTTATATAAATCATCGAAAGTTTTATGCAAAACTTCATTCGCTTCTGTGAAAGTTTTTTGTCCAACTGAGGTAGGGGAGAGTAGATTCTCTCTTCTATTATCTTGATTTTTCGTAATCTCGATTAATTTTTTATTTTTCAAAACATCAATTTGGCGAGAAACTGCTGCTTGGGTTTGTTCAAGAAAGTCTGCGACTTGTATTTGAGTAATGTTTGGATTTTTCTTAATAGACATTAGTATTAGGAATTGTGAAAGAGTAATGTTAAGTTTTTGCCGAAGAGCAGAGTCGGCAACTTTATCCATTACGAATACTGCTTTATGGATCTTGTATGCGATTGCATCGCTAAAATCAGCGCACATAAGAGAATATTAGCACGTTAATACTTAACATGTCAAGCATTGGGAGACCGTAGGGAATTATTTAACAGGATTTAAGGTGTGGAGGAAAAAATTGATGACTGCTAAAACTAAGCTTAAAATTAGAGCTGAGATAAATCCATCCACGTGAAATCCAGAGACAATATTTGCTGCTAATAATATAAGTAGCGCATTTAAAACAAATGTGAAAAGTCCCAGTGTGACTAAATTTATTGGAAGAGTTAGGATTACCAATATTGGTTTGAGGAATGCATTTATTACGCCTAGTACTATTGCGGCAACTAACGCAGTGGTAAAATTTTCAACTTCAATTCCCGGTAAAACATTTGCGGCAACAAAAACAGCAATTGCGCTTAATAATAAATTAATTATTATACTCATAAAAATTTAATTGTTGGGTTCCACCCGGAATCAGGGCAATTAGTAGGTTTCCCGTTCTGGATATTTAATATCTCTTCCCTGTTCGCTTCCCATTTGCAATTTTTGCAAATTATTCTATAGCAATTATCGCAATTTTCCACCTTTAAATCCATATAAAGTATATCAATTCCCTTTTGGATTATAAACGATTTAGTTTTTTATAGAATAAAACAATAAGCGTAATAGCTGCAAAAGCACCTAGGGATAATAAGGGGATTGTTACAAAACCAAACCATTCAATAAATTTAGTTGTACAGGAAATTCCCAGAGTACAAGGAGTTGCGCTTTCTGGAATTATTTTATAGTAAAGTAAATTGTGATATACGGAAATAAAAAGTCCTATTATGCTGAGAGGTAAAACAAAGTATGGTAAGTTTTTATCTTTTTTCCATATTCCAACAGCCAAAATTATCACCAGGGGATACATAAAAATTCTCTGGTACCAGCAGAAAATGCATGGTGGAAATTTAAGAACTTCACTGAAAATCAAACTTCCTAGGGTAGCAATAGTAGCTTGAAGAAGTGCAATTTGGAGGAGGTTTTTCTTAATAAAATTCATAGCCTAAGTAGTATATTACTTTTGATTAGAGAATGAAATAGTAATTACTCGTAAACACTTATGTCTGTTTGGCCGAAATTAGAAGTGTTCCCTATTTTTAACCCGCTTAATATTCCGGAGTAATAAAGAAGAAAATAAATGATTCCCCCTATAACTAAATAAAAAGCTACCCACTGCCACAAGGGTCTTTTTTCATAACTTTTTCTTGATTTAGCCATCTATTGAATTATTTCAGAATACAGTATTCATGTCAATTTGATAGAATGAAGATATGAAATTTCTAAGAAATCTTGATATACATGAGGATTACTTAAGAAGTATCATCTTCGGTTTTCAAGATTCACTTGTTTCAACTACAGGAGTGGTGGCGGGAGTTGCTGCAGGAACTAGTAATAAGGAGTTGGTCATCCTCGCGGGATTAGTAACAGTTGCAGTTGAGTCGCTTTCTATGGGAGCTGGACAGTATATGAGCGAGAAATCAGTTCACCAGATGGATAAGACGGGAAAGCATACCGATAACTTGCTTGTAGGCGGAATGCTTATGGCCTTATCTTATTTTTTAGGAGGACTTGTTCCGCTTGTTCCTATTCTTGCTTTTGATCTTCCGCTTTCTGCAACCTTAAGTATTATTTTTGCACTGATTGGGCTATTTATTTTAGGGTATCTTAAGGCACACGTTGTAAAAGTAAATCCCTTTAAAAGTGCTTTGGAGATTCTAGTCCTTGGCGGAATTGCTACTGCGGTTGGATTAGCGGTCGGAAAATTACTTAAATTATAGTTACCTACTTACTAGCAAGAATCCAATTACTGCTAAGGCAATTCCTAGAGAGACAATTCCAAATCCAACTGATAAAATTTTTAGGGAATTGAATTTTTCTTCTCGTTTTTCCATTAACTAAGATCTCCTGTTGATAATAGTTACTACTTCAGAAGCTAATCTTTCAGAGTCATGTCTAATTATGCTTCTTCGTAGCTCATCATTCTCCGTATTTTTAACAATTATATCTTTTATTAAATTTTTTCTAATAATTTCATAGTCTTTATTTTCTCCCAGGTCGTCTTTTACGGGATATTCTTCAAACTCTTCATACCAAGATAAAGTATCTTTTCTTGGCAGTTTTGAATTAATTAACACATAATCAATAACACCAGTACCAAGATATTTCTCAATGTCATCTATGTGATCATTCGCTGAGTAATTAGTTGTTTGTCCATGTTTAGTCATGAGATTTATTACAAATATTTTTTTTGCTTTTGAATTTCTTATTACATCCGAAACCCCGGTAACCAATAAATTAGGAATGATGCTTGTATATAAATCTCCTGGACCAACTAAGATATAGTCAGCTTTTTCGATCGCTCTTTTTGCATCTTCGTTAAGGATTGCTTTCGGTTTTAAATAAGCTTTAACTATCCTTGCTCTTTTTTGCATTTTTTCCAAGACATCAATATGGGTTTCTCCTACGATAGTGGTACCATCTTCTAAATCAACGCAAAGATTTGTATTTTTTGTAAATGTTATTGGTACAACGTTTCCTTTAATTCTAAGGATTTTACCAACTTCAGATATTGCCTTTTTCATGCTTCCTGTATTTTTTTCTAAAGTGGAGAGGAAGATATTTCCGAAACTGTGGCCTTTAAGTCCTCCTTCTTCAAATCTATAATTAAACATTTCCCTAAGAAGCTTTGAAGATTCAGCAAGCGCTACCAAGCACTGCCTTACATCGCCAGGAGGCAAAACACCAAGTTCATCTCTTCTTGTCACGGGGACTCTTTGTTTAAAATCACCGGTCGCAATCTTAAGAGCTCCGATTTCGAGAGCCTTAACAGGCTTAACGACGGAAGAAGCAAGAGCGAAACTCAAGAAAAATGCAACCATTATTCCAACCAGCATAAGGATCAAAATCCTCATCTCCGTAGCGCGAATTCGCTCCTGTAAATTTTCATAAGTAATACCATAAACGACAGCATACTTGTCTCCATT
>CAZSXQ010000009.1:0-18918 GCA_964611415.1 uncultured Gammaproteobacteria bacterium | reverse complement strand
CCGCAAGGAGGATGACACCCCTTATAGACCATGAGGTTGATAGGCGGGCGGTGTAAGCATAGTAATATGTTGAGCCTACCCGTACTAATGGTGGATAAAGTAGTTTTTTCAATTAGACGCTTATTTATCCTAAAAAATTGTTCGCAATTTTTCAGGGAGTCTTCTTTTCACATGTTGAGGAGCTAAATTTTTAGTTCATTAACAATTTATACTAAGGATCTCGGTCTTTTGAGCGTTGTGGCACTACCTCTTCCCATTCCGAACAGAGTCGTAAAACACTTCAGCGTTCACGATACTCGGGTTAGTCCTGGGGACAATAGATCGAGGCCGGGATCGTTAGTATAAATTTAGTCATTAGTAAATAGGTACTAGATATTAGTATGAATATAAATTTGAGTATAAATAATTATTGGTACGGCCTTTCTTAAAGGGAGGTTTTACTTTTTGTGGTTAAACCTCCCGAATGGGAGGTTTTTTTGTGGTAAAAAATATGAAAACTGTAGGAATTATCGGAGGACTGGGGCCAGAAACAACTGCTAAGTTTTACTTAGAAGTTCTTTCTTCATGTTTTAAAACTAACAAGCTAAATCGTCCTCCTATGATTGTCTTTAACGTTCCGATGCGCTTTGATTTAGAGAGAGAAATAATTGTTGAGGCAAAAGGAAAGAATCGCTTGCTTCCATTCCTGCTAGATGCAGCTAAGCATCTGGAGAAGGGTGGAGCGGATTTTATAGTAATTCCTTGTAACACAGCGCACGTTTTTATCGAAGAAGTAAAAAAATCTGTCAGTATTCCGGTTATCAGTATCGTCGAAGAAGCTGTTAAATTTCTTGTAGAAAAAAATATTGGTGAAGTTGGTTTTTTAGCAACTACGCAAACAGTGGATAGTAAGTTGTTTGACGGACACTGTGTTAAAAAAGGAATAAAAATAAATAAGCCAAGCCCCAAGAACCAATTCGGAGTATCCTCAATTGTTACAAAAGTTCTTCAAGGTGAACATAATGCCAGCGATGAGCAAAGACTTTTAAAAATCGTTGATAGTCTGGATCATAGCGATTGTATCCTGCTTGCCTGTACTGACCTTCAGCTTCTCATATCAGAACATAAAAACTTAAAGATTTTTGACACAATGAAAATTCTCGCAGACGCAACAGCCAGGAAGATATTAAATGAAAACTAATCTTACTTTAAACAGCAAATATTTTACAGCTACTCGTAAGGGAGGTTTTTTATTATGTTAACACCCGAATTAAATACAGGAAGGCTCGAAGATACGCATGTATTAGATACATTTCCTTTGCTTGCTCCAAATGAGGTAAAGCAACTCCTGCCATTGAAGAGACCAGAGATAGTGACGAATGTACGCAGAGGGATAGAAGATATATTGAGAGGTAAGGACCATCGAAAACTGGTAATTACAGGTCCATGTTCCATTCACGATCCAGTCTCTGCTTTGGAATATGCACAGCAACTTCGAGAGATTCAGGATGAAACTTCGAATGAATTACTCATTGTAATGAGAACATATTTCGAAAAACCTAGAACAACAGTAGGATGGAAAGGCCTTATTCATGACCCCTATCTTGATGGATCTGAAGATTTTCAACGTGGACTATTATTAGCACGTGAAATATTAGTAAGAATTAATGAGCTTGGTATACCTTGTGCGACCGAAATTTTGGATCCGAATACCCCTCAGTATTTAGCTGATGGTATTTCCTGGGGAGCAATCGGTGCTCGGACAGTGGAAAGTCAAATTCATAGACAGGTCGCAAGTGGAATGTCCATGCCAATAGGGATGAAAAATGGAACATGGGGAGATATTTCTGTTGCAATAAACGCAATGCACGCTGCTAGGAAGCCTCATTCATTCCCAGGCGTTAATGGGCAAGGACTTTTGTCGATGGTTAAGACGACAGGCAATCCTAATACACATATTGTTCTGAGGGGTGGCGCAAATGGTTCAAATTTTGATCCAGAAACTATTGAAAATACTAGAGTAGCTTTAGCCGAACAATTTGGACTTATAAATGGAGTCCTAATTGATTGTTCTCATGGAAATTCGAATAAAGATCATAATAATCAACCACGAGTCTTGAGCGAAGTTGCAAGACAAATAAGAGGTGGTCAACAAGGGATTCTTGGAATAATGCTAGAAAGTAATATTTTAGGAGGGAATCAGAAATGGGATCCAACTGTTAGACCTGCCAATGGGTTATCAATTACAGACGCATGTATAGATATTCAGATAACTCGTGGTGTGATTCATGGATTTGCGCAAGCATTGTAGTATGAAATTCATATGAAAAACAAAATAAAATTAATAGATTTAGTAATATTTTGCTATAATCCGCCGATGGCTAGATCGGAAGCAAAGATATTAAACCTGCAATATACGGTGGTAACAAGTCCCTTACCTGATTTTATTTATAAGGGCTTAAGGGAATATTCTGCTGCCGCTAATGCTTATCATCCGCAGCCAGCGGAGTTAATAACGAAACTTGCTGATAAATACAGAATACCCCAGGAAATGTTACTGCTAACAGCAGGAGCTAATGAAGGCATAAGAATGTTTGCGTTAGCGTACGGCGAAAGAACGGTTGTGTTTACGCCATCATTTATTTCTTACAAAGAAATAGAAGATTTCCATGCAAGCGTGGAGTTTATCCCGTCGATGGAAAATGACGTATATGTAATTAACACTTCTCATAGACCGGATGCAACACTTATTTTTTTGGCCAATCCTAATAATCCAGTAGGATTTACGCCAAAGGAGAAAGTACTTGAGCTTGTAAGAAATAATCCACAGGCCAAAGTGGTAATCGATGAGGTGTACGCAGAATTTGCCGAGCTGTCCGTAATAGATGAGGTTAAGAATCATCCTAATTTAGCGGTGTTACGAAGCTTTTCTAAAGCATATGCGATGGCAGGTAACCGCGTAGGCTTTATAGTTGCTCAAAAACCATTAATAGATGAAGTTTCAAAAAAGACTACCTGGACTAATGTATCCTACCTTTCCATAGGCGCGGCAATAATTGCCTTAGATCACGAGGAGTATTTTGAAAACCTTAGACAAGGTATTATCGACCGAAGGAAAGGATTAGCTACGTTCTTAAATGAACAGGGGTTTAATTGCTTAAATTCTCAGATTAATTGCATAATGCTAAAGTTTGGATCTGAGGATAAGGGTTCAGACTTTGTAAAATACCTTAAATCAAAAAACGTAATAGTGAGCCATGGAAATGCTAATAGTAACGTCGGTTTAGATTATTCGTTTGTCAGAATTGCAGTGGGTACGGAAGAAGAAATAAATCTATTAAAGGAAGTGATAGCAGGGTATGGCAGAATTATTTAGACCTTATAGCGAACGAATAGCCACAGTTGTCGGTGGAAGAGGAGCCTTAGGTAGTAAGGTTGTCTCAGTTATGGAGCCGATGGGTTTCAAGCAGGTTCAAATTTGTGAAGTGGGAGACCCTTTCACCGAGTTTGCAGAGCGTTCAACAGACATATTTTTTGCTGTTCCAGATACAGAGATCTTAGAAATGCTTAGAACCTCATGGGATTATCTAAAGCCAGAGCACACAGTTCTTGACGGATCGAGCGTTAAACAGCCTTTGGTTACAACTTACAGAGAGCTTGATGATATGGGGATCAGTGTTGCTTCGACTCATTTAGGTTCTGTTCCCACACAGCCATGGCGAGGAATAAAGGTATGGGTATGCGAGGTTGGCCCAAATTCGGAGCGCGCTAAAAGATTAGCTTTTGATCTTTTTCTTTCGACTAATTCTTCACTTCGCACAATTGACATTGAAGATCACAGGAATGTTGAGGTAGATCAGTTTATAACTATGGCGATTGCGCATATTACCGCTACTGCTTTAAGAAACCACGAATATCCGTTAGGCGAATTTGATGCATTTGCAACTCTTAATGCAGAGTTGCAGGCGCTTCCTATTGGAAGAACTTTGGGGCAAGGGACTAAGGTTCCAAGCGAAATTTTATTTAATCAGCCAATCAAAGAAGAACTGATGGCAAGAATAAGAGAGGGAGTTGATGCTCTAGGAGAAGTATTAGGAGACGAAGAAGGAATGCGAGCTTTGATGCAGGGGAATATAGATTTTCATAATCAGGATGGTACAGTGGATGCTATTTTCAGGAAAGCTGGAGTAATTGGAGCAAGAAATGCGAATCTTAGAATGCAGAGCTTAAGCTTTAGAGTAACTAATGATCAGCCTGGATTATTAGCAAAAGTACTCGCTCCATTTTATCTCATGGGAGCTAATTTAACAGCAATTGACTCTATGCCTGGAGTTGCGACAGACGCTGAAAGAATGCAGGGCGTAGATCCTGATAAAACAGTGAATTTTGATATAGGAATTGATCCAAAAACAGTTAATCCAGATAATCTTGCAAGAATAAAAGATTTACTAAGATCAATTGGCTGCGAAATTCTTTAGGGGTGGTTTTTTGTTGGAAAGATCTATATTAAGATTTATTTGTGTTATATTACAAATAATGTTTTCTAAAAGAGTTAAAAAGTATTTACCGCTAGTTACAGTCGTCATTCTTGCCTCAATACTGCGTTTGTGGATGTTAAATAGCGTACCCGTAAGCATGTCTGATGATGAAATAAGATTTGTTTATACATCATATTCTCTTGCTCAAACAGGAAAAGACGCGTTTGGTAATTTTCTTCCCTTGGTATTTAAAATGGACGGAGCAAATACTTATGGCCAGGTTCCAATGTATTTGAGCAGCATTCCTTTTTTCTTCCTAGATTTAAATCCATTTACAGCAAGATTGCCGTATGCATTGTCTGGAATATTATCTGTAGTTCTTTTTTATTTTATTTTAAAAAAAATATTAAATAATGAAGCAGTTGCTTTACTTTCTGCATTTGTTTTATCTGTTTCGGTTTGGCACATTCAGATTTCTAGACTTGCTCTTGAGGCGGATATTACTCTTTTAATCTATTTATCTGCGATCACTGTTTTTATTTATGCCAAAAAAAGAACGAAGTTTATAGTTCTTTCAATGATGCTTTTCTTTTTTGCTTTTCATGGTTACGCAGCATTAAAGGTAATTTTTTTACCGCTTTTGTTAACGCTTGTTTTATATAAATTTAAAGAATTATCTAAAAAACATTTGTTAATAATTTTAGCTACGATTGTACTCTCATTTGGTAGCTTTGCATATCTTAGTAAAACCCAAGGAGCTTCTTCTTATTCTTCAAAAGAAGGCGCGCCATTTTTCTTTCAGGATAAAGAACAAACAGCGCTAGCTGTAGAACTAGAAAGACGTTTTTCAGATGAGCCTCCCATGATTGAAAAGATATATCACAATAAATTCACCTATTGGTTTAGGATTTTTAGCTCTAATTATCTTCACGCATTTTCACCTGATTATTTATTTCTAAGCCAGGAAGCAAATGGCATATATTCAATCTGGGGAAGAGGGGAATTATATATGTTTGAGTTGCCCTTTATTTTCATGGGAGCTTTATGGTTATTTATGAGAAAAAGAAGAGAATTTTATTCTCTTCTTTTTCTTCTTCTTATTTCTCCTTTGCCCTCTGCCTTAGGCACGACAAGTCCTACATGGACATCGAGATCTTCTTTTATGATTTTTTGGCTTTGTGCGTTTATAGGAGCCGGTATTTTTGCATTTGTAACTTACAGAAAGGAAAAAGTTTATAAATATCTGGCTATTTTATTTATTTCTGCTTTATATTTATATGGAGTATTGGGATATCTTTCACAATATTATTATGATTGGTCGAGAACTAATGCCAAGTATTTTTCAAAATCAACGAAAGACCTTGTATACATGATTGATAGATACAAAAAAGAAGGAAAAACTGTAATGGTGTCCGGTGCTACGGTTAATACTTTCATGCACTACGCTTTTTATAACAAAACTAATCCTTCTTACGTGCACTTAAACATTAATAAACATCCGATAGAATTTGAAAATATGATATTAAGCCAGGATTGTTTCTTTAAGCCATTTTCTAACCCTTATGCTTTGATCCCCGCAAACCACGTTTACATAACGGAGCTTAAGTGCAGCTATAAAGTAAGTCCGACATCTTCCATAAAAACATTTGATAATCAGGAAACTATCTGGAATATCTACGAGAGCAGGAAAGACTAAGCAGATTTTCTTGCAATAACAATGACGTGCGTAAATAAATCCTTAGGGCCGAAGTAAAATTTAGTCATCTTAAATCCAGTTTTCTTAAGAAGATCTTCTATTTCCCTTTTTGATTTTATTAGAGATATTTCTTCGGGCTGAAGTTTTATATTAAATCTTAGAATTTTATTTAAAATAAAGTGTAATGATGATAAAAATATAACGGTAACACCATATTTAGGAGGCCAAAAGAGGATTATTTTGCCTTTAGACCTTAAAACTCTTGCGTACTCATTAAGGATTTTTTCATTTTCTTCGCTAGTAAAGTGTTCATGCACACCAAGGTTATAAATTCCATCAAAGCTAGATTTTTTCATCGGAAGCTTGAAGATATCTCCTTTGATTGGGTTTGCTCTTTCTCCGTAATTTGATTTGTATATTTCCAGAGCCTCATCTGAAATATCTAAAGCCGTAATATTAAATGAGCTAATGATGTCTGCGTCTACTTGTCCTGATCCTGAGCCTGCATGGAGAAGCGTTGCGTTTTTTTTAAATTCATTTCTAATGAAGTAATTTAAAGCTCTTTTAATGATGAATTGCCTGTAAAAGCTGGCAATTACTCTATACATTTCCTGGGATTTTGTTTTTTTCTTAGTCCAATATTTATCCCAGTCTTTCTCAGTTGCTTTACCCATATCCTGTTAATAAAAATTAAGTATATCATAATGGAGATTTGAGAAATTCATTTTTAGCTACTAATTTTTTGATTTAAGTTAATTAATTTATATCGTCCTGTAGATAATTACTATTTACCATTTTTGATGATTCTGGATTAACCTAAAGTAAAATTAGGCTCGATCTTGTTTAAGCTTACGATCGGTGGTATACTTTAGAAAACTAAATATGAAAGGAATGATACAAATTGGCAAACGCAACTTCCATGGCCGAACTGATGGCCAAAACTCAGACTTCCATAAAGTCATTTAAAAAAGGCGAGATCGTAACAGGCATAATTACGAAGCTGACATCCTCTGAAATTTTGATAGATATAGGAGCAAAAACAGAAGCGGTAGTGCTTGAGAAAGATAAAAATATACTCCATTCTCTATTAGATTCACTAAAAGTTGGAGATAAGGTTGATGTTTCAGTTCTAAATCCTGAGTCTGATCAGGGAAATCCAGTGGTGTCTTTAAGAAGGTTTATCGACGGGAGAGTTTGGAAAGAACTAGATAGGCTAAAGCAAGGCGAAGTTATTTTGCAGGTTACCGTTAATGATCTAACCAAAGGGGGTTTCTTAGTCTCCACTCCGGATGGTATCTCAGGATTTTTACCAAATTCCCAAGCTATACTAAATGATAGTGCTCAGAGCTTCCTTGGTAAAAAAATTAATGCAATTGTACTTGAGTTAAATAGAGCTCTCCATAAGATTATTTTTTCCCAAAAAGGCGCAGTGGGAGATGAAGCTTTCTCAAAAGCCACTTCTGTGGTAAGGAGTGGGGAAAAGGTTGACGCAGTAGTCTCCAGTACTACACCTTTTGGAATATTTGTTTCTGTAAAAGGCCTTGAAGGATTTATTCATCTCTCAGAACTCTCATGGGATAAAACCGAAACAGCAGAAAACTATTTTAAAGTAGGAGAAAAGATTCAAGCAGAGGTTCTAGGAATAGATAAGGACGCAAAAAGAGTTAATTTATCTATAAAAAGACTAACAATAGATCCATTCCAGGAGGCCTCCAAGAGCTTTACTCCTGATAAGAAAGTGAAAGGGAAAATCATAAAGATGACTTCTTTGGGAATAACAATAGATTTAGGAAACGGAGTAGAAGGACTTATTAAGAAAGAGAAAATTCCGCCTACATCAGATTTCTCTACAGGACAGGAAATTGAGGCCACTGTATCAGAAGTAGACAGTAGGAGACATAGAGTTGATCTCACTCCGGTTTTAAAGGAAAAACCAATAGGGTATCGTTAGGGGTTAGGTTGTAGCGCATAGGGTATAGTTTCTATACGCTATTCCCTAAACCCTACACGCTAGTTATGAAATTATCTACTTCATTTGTTTGTGAAGTCTGCGGATATGATTCTCCTGCTTTTATGGGGAAGTGCCCAGAGTGCGGAACTTGGAATTCGCTTCGCGAAATTAAAGTGCCCACCTTCGCCTCTAGGGCTTCGGCGGGCAAGCCGAGTTTAAACTCTAACTCCGAACGAGTTAATGTTGAGCCTAAAAAGCTTTCGGAAATAAAATCTGAAGAAAAAGATAGGTTTTCTTCCGGCTTCTCGGAGATGGATGGAGTTTTAGGCGGGGGAATTGTTCCAGGCTCAGTAGCTTTGCTTGCAGGAGATCCAGGAATTGGTAAATCAACACTTCTTCTTCAGCTTGCATTGAACATAGCCTCTAGCAATCAGCAACTAGCGTCTAGTAAGACAAATATTACTCGCGGGTCAGAAGTCAGTAGTCAGAAGTCAGTAGTTCTTTATATATCAGGAGAAGAGTCAGAACAGCAGATAAAACTTCGAGCCAACCGATTAACCCGTGTAAAAAATGACAATTTACTTCTTTTATCCTTATCAAATACAGACGCAATAGTAGATGTTATAGCAAAAGTTTCTCCCAATCTCGTGATCATAGACTCAATCCAAACAATGGAATCCGAAAACCTATCAGGCTTGTCAGGATCAGTCGGTCAGGTGAGATATTCGGCAATGGAGTTTATAAAAGTTGCCAAAAGCTTAAATATTCCAACTATCCTAGTAGGACACGTTACTAAGGAGGGTATGGTGGCGGGTCCTATGGTTTTATCTCACATGGTAGATACTGTTTTATTTCTGGAAGGAGAGAAATTCACAAGATTTAGAATACTAAGATCTCTTAAAAATAGATTTGGTCCGGTGGATGAGGTAGGTGTTTTTGAAATGTCTGAGGGAGGGATGAATGAGATTAAAAACCCGGAACAAATTTTCCTAACCCAAAGTAAAGGGGATGCGCCGGGAAGTGTTTTGACAGCAACACTAGAAGGGACTAGGGCTTTTTTGGTAGAGATTCAGGCTTTAGCAGTATATTCTAAATTTCCAATGCCAAGACGTGTTGCTTCAGGGGTGGACGGAAAAAGACTTGAATTATTATTAGCCGTTCTTCAAAAGCATTGCAGATTACCTATTGAGACAATGGATATTTATGTAAATGTAGCAGGAGGATTAAAGCTAACTGATCCTGCGGCTGATCTAGGAATTTGTTTGGCAGTTTTCTCGAGCATTAAAAACGTTCCGTTGGGTAGTACTGTTGGAATAGCGGAAGTAGGACTCTTAGGAGAACTTCGTCAAGTCAATGATTTCTTAAAAAGGAGCAAAGAAGCGAAAAAATTGGGCTTTACTAATATCCTTGGAACTGATAAATTTAAAACTCTAAATGAAGTAATAAAGAAATATAGCGTTTAGGTTATCTTGAAAGGATAAAGCTATGGCAAAAGAAGAAAAGAAAACAAAGAGAATCAAAGAAAAGACATCTTCAAAAAGTGTAAAAACGGGAAGAAAAAACGAGATTCAAGAAGGAAGAGGATTTCCGGTAGTGGATCTTCCTGCAAAATTCATTCAAGCATTAGCCGATGAAGTAGCTAAAAACGTTATAAACCGTATACCATCAGTTATTCCGCACCGCCCTCCTGAAGGGAAGGGTAAGAAAATAGAAGATGCAATATTCTTGGATACCTCAGCCATAATTGACGGGAGAGTATTTGAAGTAGCTTCCTTAGGGGTTTTCACAGGGACATTTGTAATTGCGGAAAGCATACTGCTTGAGCTAAAACACATTGCTGATTCTCAGGACATGGTTAAAAGAGAGAGGGGAAGGAAAGGGTTGGCGCTTCTCGATAAATTAAAGAAGACGAATGGAGTAAAGGTTCTTCACCTTCCGGATAAAAACGGAGAAGGCACTCCTAAAGAGGTGGACGATAAGCTAATAGAAATTGCGAAGAGTCATAAGGGAAGACTTATTACCTGTGACTACAATCTTGAAAAAAAGGCCAGTATCTCGGGAGTGACTGCTATTAACATAAATACCTTGGCTAATCATTTAAAGATTAGGGCTGTTCCCGGAGAGTCACTACATATCCGCGTTCTTCATGTGGGAAAGGATTCCAGCCAGGGCGTAGGCTACCTGGATGATGGTACTATGCTGGTTATAGAGCAGGCAAGTAGAGATGTTGGCCGGGACATAGATGTTATAGTATCACGTGTAATTCAGACAACTGCGGGCCGCATACTTTTCTCTAAAAAAATTAATCCTTAGTAAAACTACTTTATCTTTGTTAACTCCGCCTAGAGCTTATTCTAGACCCCCAGGGAGCCTCTTTGGTGAAGAATCTAAACCATTAAAACCACAAAAAACCCACCCATTGGGTGGGATAGTAAGCTTTTTGTCTAGTAAAGAGAGAGCATTTATCCCGCACATCTTTGTAAACTTATAAGCTCAAAAGGAATACAAGCACCTGCCCAATGCTTGTATTCCATTTCAACCTACAAATTAATGTGCGGGGCCTGCCTCCACCTGATCTTGCTTTTAGCCTTACCTACTGTTCGTAGCGCGGCTCAAAGAGCGATCATTGGCGGACAAGGCAATGCCCGTATCCCTATATTAAACAAAAAGTTTACCTATCATGATTTATCGAGTATTGACAACACAAACCTCTATTTTTGGCTTTGTCATTTTTCTTGACAAAGTGTTGTATTTCTTGATATCAATTACATGGCATTTAGTTTTATTCCTGCCTGAAAAACTAAATGTTATTTTGAAGAGCATTGCTTTTCGTACCTTGTATTTATCATCCTGAGTAACGAAAGCGATGCTCTTTTTTTGATTTAAATCTCTGTCCGCCAGCTGGCGGATTATAAAAGTACTACGGGTAAATCTGTTCCTCTTTCAATCAATTTCTTGAACTGTTCCCGGCCTTGTTTTATGAGAATTTCCTCTTTATAACTGGAGAGAGATTTCTTGGATTTTCTTTTTAAGAGTGAGAAAACGTTAATTGCCATATCTAATTCGGATTTTATCACATGGTGTCAATAGTGTCAAACCTATAGCAAAAAAGAGCATAGAATATGCTAGACCCGTAGTAAATGGATATTAGTTTAGATTGTTAGGGCAATCTAAACATTTTATAAAAAAACATGTGGATAACTTTGGGATAGAATTTAGGCGGTGAAAAGAGGATTAGACTTGTCTGATTATAGGGGAGAAAAGAGATCTTAGGGAGGGTTTGTATTCGTAGATAGTTGTTGACTCAAAGAATAGCTTTATGAGAGTTGATATCTTGCTTGTATTTAGCACCGATTTATTCTCATTGCTAATTTCACGCACGGAAATCAGATTTTCTTCCAGATTCGCGATTTCCTTATACTGCCCGATTTTCATAAATACGTCTACGTACAGATAGGGATAAGGTTTATCCTTTCTGAACCTTATAATATCTTTTGGGAGTCTTGTTTTAGCTACCAAAACAGTCTCGAATTTGATTGACTGTGTGCCTATAAGGTGTTTGTAGATCTCATCATGATAAAAAGGGAAGTTGCTCTCCGAAAGCTTTCTATTCCTGTCATTCACTGTGTTTACTTGTGATCCCACAGCAGCTATTTTAGGTTCACTTAGCAAAAACTTAAGCTGTTTGCTAATTCTGGTTTTATGAGCTGTTCCGGTAGAATCCATGAATGCTATGTATGAGCCTCTGGAAAGACCTATGGCACGGTTTAGTGTGCTTGCTAGGCCATAGCGCTGTAAGTTCTCATAAACCCTTAATCTCTTGTCTATTTTCTTATAATCTTTGAGTATCTTAAGAGAATTGTCTCCTAAATAGTCCACTACGGCTACGATTTCAATATCTCTATAGCTTTGATTTGAAAGACTTTTGAGGCAAGCCTCAAGATGCCGTTCCGACTTAAAGACGGGTAGAATAATAGAAACTAATGGTTTGTTTTGGGTTGTTTTTTTCATAGGAGGGGCGGGATCTATTTATGAAGCAGATAAATGATTTAAGAATAGAATCATATCAAAAATAGAGTCAAAAGTCAATTATAGAAGCCTCTTTGACACAAATTAAGTTACAGTATGTAGTGTGTTTTAGAGTTCGTTCTAGATTAGCTTCTGAGAAGGGAAAAACAGTTTGTTCTCTTTCGTCAATTATTTTGTCAATTGTAAATCCTAAGGTTTTTAGTTGTTTTAGAAGTTCTCTTTCTTGATATCCCAGCCTCCGAATGCTTGCTGGGTTATATTCAATAAAAAGGCAGATGTTGCTGGATGAGGATAAGGTTTTCATCCCACCCTTAAGAGTTGCAATCTCGGCCCCTTCTATATCCATATTTATCACATCGATTTTTTTCACTTTAAGTGTTTGAACTAAGTCGTCGAGACTTATGGTTGCAACTTTAGTTTTACCCTTTTTTAGGGAAATTGATGATTCGCCTCTATTGAATTTCTCAAAATTAAAGTGCGTGAAGCCGCTTTTAATATCCAAAGCTTTTTCTATCACTGTTACATTTCTGCAGTCGTTTATAAGAATGTTCTCTTTTAGAAGAGCTATGTTTTTGGGGTCAGGTTCTATTGCATATACATGCCCATTTTCTCCGACGAGCTTTGAGGCTATAATTGTATAGTATCCAGAGTTAGCACCTATATCTAAAAAAGTAGAACCTTTTTTCAGAAGATTAAGGAAAAATTCAGTCTGTGTTTTCTCATAAGAACCCTTGAGAATTAAGGGAAGTCCGGTTCCTATATCGCCTGCATAGACTTTTAGTTTTCCTTGCGGTATCTGAACTATTTTAGTTTTGTTTTTTTGAAGAAAACCATATGCAAGCTGGAACCATGTTATTAAGAAAGGAAATCTTCTGTCTACGACTCCTTTACCAAGTAATGGCTTAGCAATTTTCTTAAGTAATTTAACGGCGAATTTTTCCATATGTAAATATTACAATAAAAGTTAGGATCAGAGTCATGTAGCCCAAGAACTGAAGATACTGTGGAAGATAGAGAATAACGACAGCTTTTGTGCTTTCCTCATCTAAGACCCAACCGTTGGACCAGTTATTGATCAATAAATGGTTTTTATTATTACTTCTGAACAGAAAAGGGAAGTGAGTCTTAAACCAGTTTGGGGAAGATTTAAATTCATAGAGTTTCCACCCTGCGGAATAAGCCTGAGAAAGAACTATTGCTGAATCCTCAGAAGCTTTATTAATTACATAAAGGCTTTCGTTAGGATGATTTACTTCTAGCTTATTTTTATTCACAAGAATTTCTTTTCTTTCTCCATTTTCCAGATTAATTCCTGTCAAGAAATTATATGGGATAGGATACATAGCAACTCTCCCAAGCTTATTTACGGTTTCTTCATTACCTATGGATTCATTATCAAAGTGCAAGGAGTACGCTTTTCCGAATTTTTCCTGTGGAGGAAGAATAAAAGTCGATTTTGTTTTTTCTTTTTTGGTAGGTAAGTATGTTGCGATCGGAGAATAGTTTTGATCCTCATTTAGAATCCAGAAATTAATTCCAAGACCTTTTTTATTCTCGTTCTCAATAAAGATTATGTAGCCTTGTTCATGGTCTAGGCTTAAGCTGTTAACAGCGATACAGGCTTTATTGTTTTTGGACGAGATTAAGAGATGGTCTTTTTCTGGTGAAATCTTATTTTCTCCAATCCTAAAAGGATTACAGTTTTGAACGTTATACAATGATAAGTTTTTATACTCAAAATCATTTATCTCAAGATTTTTATACCCATCTTTAATTTTAGGAATTCTAACAGAAAGAATGTCCCCTTTATTAAAGTTTAGATTAAATGAGCTATTATCCTGAACAAACCAAGATGCTACCTCATCTCCTGGTATAGAGTTATCTATATCACGCTCTTGGGAATCACTCACAACAACTTGGTTTTCCTCGGATGCAGAAAGAGAAGTAGAGCCAAGAGAAGCGGATTTATTAAGCTCAGGCTTTTTATTGAGCTTAAGTTCAGCTATTCCATTAAGATTAATTACCAAAGGATACTTCAAATTCGAAGGGAGTTCTATGAATTCATGTTCTATGCTTGCATTCCATATCTTCTCAGATCTTTTTGATTTCGCGCTTTTTATAAATATTTCAGGAGTTCTAAATTCAAAGAATAAACTTACAGCGCCATCGTTGTTTTTGGCAACAACGTTTATCGGGATAATTCTCTCATATTGAGTTGGAGAAGGAATGATAAATTTAACCTTATTCATTTCCGAGGCAATAGTAGAGCTAAATTCTATATAGTTTTCGTATTCTTGCGACTGAATCGGTTCCTTCTCAGTAAGTAAAGTTCTAAACGGATAGAAGATATTGAATTTATCTTTTGAAGAGCTATAGTTACCCAAGTCCCGATAAGCTTGGTCATAATTCGACCAGTTATACGGATTTACCCGGTTTAAATTTCCTGTAGAAAAAACAAAGTTAGTCGGTTTTTGTTTTAGGTTTACTTTGTAAACTTCTATTTTCCCAAATTTTTCTGCCTGTTTGATCCGAGGCACTTGGGCAATTATTCCCCTAAGTTCTTCTGTAAATATGCTTTTAGGGGAAGGAGGATTAATGATACTGTTATCTATTAATAGCCACTCTACTTGATATTTATTTAATACTTCTTCAAACTGTTTGGGATTTTTGGAATAAAGGGCATTTGAGATTTCCCAGTAATAGTTTTCATTGTAAGGAGACCATACGTCAAAAGCCCTATCTAATATTGGTTGTCTAATACCATGCCACAAAAAGCCAGATCCTCCATATCCCCAGTCATGAAAATTCCATCCCCAGAATGAATGCTGGGGGAAATTAGCTATTCTTGTGTTGAGATTTTGTTTTTCAAAGTAATTAAAAAGCCTGTGGTATTCGTTAGGAATTTTTATTGTTTCTTTTGAATAAAAAAGATTTCCTCTGAAAGCTGGAAAGGCAAGGATAAAGATTAAAATACCAGAAACAAGGTAAGGGGAAATTCTTAAAAATCTTCTCTTGTTTTCAAGAAAATTTGCAATTTCTAAGACTCCAAACGAAAGGAATAAAGCAAACATGAGGGAGGCAAGGTTTGAAAACTTCGTAAATGGAAAACGGAATATCTGATTGAAGATATCGACCTCTCTTAAGACTGAATTTGCAACAGAGAAGGGGAACGTGCTGGTGGCAAGCATCGCAAATCCGAAAATAAATAATCCGGCAAAAGGAATAATTTTAGGAGAACACCTTTTTAAAGAACTGATTAACCCAAGTATTATTACTGAAAATAAAAAGTACCCAATAAAGAGTATGTAGGGTTTTTTAAAATACTCAGCCAAAGGAGTAAACATATTAGATGGAATACCTTCCAGGCTATAATCGACATTGTTAAACCAGAAGCCTTTTAATAAGGAAACACTTAAGAGGTCTCCGAATTCTTTATTTCTTAGGTATATCGTTTGGGTTACCATTTGATTAATCTTTGATTCTATGTTCGTTTGAGGAATAGATAAAACTGAGTAAATAAATGGAAGTAGCCAAAATGAATTTATAAGAAAAATTAGCGTGAAGAGTAGAAAAACATTCTTTAATGCCTCGCGAGTTTTAGTAGTAAAAATAAAGAGAAGTGAGTAAAGGATAATTGCCATCATTGTTACAATAAAAAGAGTTGGGAGATATGCCTGAAGAGCTGAGATTAAAAGGATAATAGAAAGAATAAGTGTATTCTTTTTGCTACTCTTCTCGAGGAAATTGATAGACGCAAGTAATATCCAAGGCAGAAATGCATAGTGAGCAATAAATGCCTCGAAAGGAGCATAGAAATTTTGTATTGTGGACAGATTCAGCAAGTAGAAGAGAGAACCTATAAATGAAACAGCTATTGTTTTTTGAGGAGGAAAACTGAATTTAGAAACAGTGTTCCTTATTAGGAAATATGTGCCAATCGCTCCCGTAAATAACATTGAAAAAGTAAAAACATACCTTATTAAGTTATCTGGAAGAACAAAAGATGAAAGCCAAAGAGCGATTTGATAAAGCAATGCCGTTGAATGTTGCATTCCTAAAAGAACTCCAAGCCCTTGGTGCTCTTGCCATACTGAGAAAACAGACTGCTTTACATTAAGTCCAAAATTAAATTCGGGGTGCAGATTATCCCATCCGGTAAGATACGTTCCTGGAACATAATTAAGTGCAAAAAGAGCATTAACTATTAAAAAAATAATAAAGATTGGGTAGTACGTTTTTATTAAGTTAACTAATTTATCTTTCATAAATCTCCTGAATGTAGTTTTTCCCTATTTTTTTGAAGTTTCTTATTTCTTTCATGTCTTTTGCAAGGTCAATTAGTCGGTCCTCTTTTCTTGTCCCGAGGACTTTCATAAATGAATCGGTAGTTAATTCGAAAACGAGATCCTCTTTTTTTAAGCCTCTTTTAAGTATGACATTCTTTATGTCTGAAGTATCTAGTATCGGGGAGAGGTTAGAAGAGATAAAGGCAGGTTTTCCAAAAGAGTATGCCAAGGAAAGAGGCCCGCTTGCTGACATAAATCCTCTGTAAGGTAAAATCACAGCCTCACTAGACGCGTAATAGGTGGGGATATCTCTCTCGTCTACAAAACCTGTATAAATTATGCTTTTATTGTCCGCTTGGTCTTTAATTCTATTTAAGTATTCCGTATAGAATTTTTTGTCTTTATGATTAGGGTTTGGGCCTCCTGCAATAACCAGGATGTAGTCTTTAAATAAAGGAATTTTTTTAAGTTTTTTAAATTGTTCAACTGCCCAATCAGTGCCTTTATACCACGCCACATATCCGAATAGTAAAATAATCTTTTTGTTCTTTCCGATTCCAAGTTTTTCTTTCGCCTGATCTTTAGAAAGAATTGATTTAAAATTCTGGACCCCATGAGGAATAACTATTATTTTAGAGTTCGTTGTAGACAGTTTATCTTTTAATGATTTCTCAAAAACAATTATTTTATTTGAAGATTCTAAAAGGAGGCTATAAAAAATACCGATCGCAAAACTAAGGAAAGATCCCTTCAAGCTGGACCCTTTAATATTTGTATGCCCCTCAAAAGCTTCAAGATTAGTTATTGCTTGGTGGGATACAACTGTAACATTTTTTCCCATCACCCTTAAAATAAAAATGAAGAAGGGTAAGGGAAAAGTTGTGGTAGGGTTTCCAAACATTGAAACCTCAAATTCCAACAGGACATTTTTATATAAAGGGTTTCTTAATGCCTCGAGAAAAAGTAGAGGAAAAGATAGAAAACTTCCTCTTTCCCAAACTCTTCTTACCTTAATTCCTCCGTCTTCGTATTTTCGTGGCTCTCCCTGAAGTTTTTCTGCAAGAACTAAAATATCTATTTCCTTAGAGTTTTCTTTAATTCCAAGAAGTGTATTTTTGGCATAAGACGCAATGCCCACCGTTTTTCTATGGTGAATTTCTCCTTTTGAGGGATAACTCGAGATAACAAGTAGTTTATGCATAATCTTAATTATATAAGAGAGGAGAGTCGTGATATCAATGCTCTCTGGGGAGCAAAAACTTGGGACAGGAGAGGTTTAAGGCTATGCATCCAGCGTATTTGCCATAACTCCATAAATGTTTGAGGTACAGCTTTATAGATTTTTACCTTGGTTCTTTCATCATTTGTCCAGATAACTGCCTTTTCATCTATAGAAAAGCCGTATTTTTTAGCGATAAAAATTATTTCTGCGTCATATCCCCAGCCAGAAACTTTTGAGTTTTCAAAGACTTTTTTAATTGATCTTTTTGAAAAAGCTTTAAATCCACAGGTGAAGTCGCTTACATTTAGGTTTAGTACAACTTGAGTAATCATCGTAAACCCTTTTCCAAGAATTTCTCTATATTTAGGCTGATGCACAATTACAGTTGATTCTCCGTTTTTCCTTGTTCCGACTATTACATCTATGCCATCTTTTATAAAAGGCATAAAGGTTTTTAATTCAGATAATGGGGTAGACATATCGGCATCAAAAAACAGCGTGTAATCAGAATTGGATTCAAGCATGCCTGTTTTTATCGCATGACCTTTTCCCCGGTTCTTTTTATAGGCCAAAATTTGAATGCTTTTTCCAATTCTTACAGTTTTTTTAAACCTCTCAAGAAGTCGAACTGTATTATCAATGGATCCGTCGCTGACAAATATCACTTTGTCGAGTTTGAGTCCATAGGGAAGAGAAAGCTTGCTTAAAGCATCAAATGTTTTATTCAATCTTTTTTCCTCGTTATATAGAGGAATTACGAAAGATATTGTTTTCATATTTTCAATTATTAATTAAACTTACTGTCTATCTCAGCTTATGAAGTCTTTCCTAAGCTAGGGTAGACAGGTATACAGGAGAAGAGGCGCTCAAAAGAGCGGTGTTCAGCAAGCTGAACTAAATCTCTTCTCGAGTCTCGGTCTACCGCGGGGTAAGCTTTGAATCGTTGCACGATCATCATCTCAAGCGCAATTGCTTGGGTAGAGGATCGAGTTGCTTCCCCTTGGTTGTCATCTCTAGACTGTTTCATCGGATCACTCCTTTGACTGATTCTTCTAGCTCGTGAGCCAGAAGACGGGAGGGCGAGGTCCATCAACCTCTTATGTCCATTCTCCGGATGGGGCTACTCCTTGTAGCTTGAGTTCGGTCTCAACCAGACAGGGGTGTGAAAAGCTTTCGCCATTCGTTCACCTCCTTTCAGGAGAGACTTAATCTGCATCAGCAGAGCTTTGGCTTGTTAAGAGCCATCGCACTGCTTAAGCAGCGGTCGGGCTAGTACC
>CAZSXQ010000008.1:0-19984 GCA_964611415.1 uncultured Gammaproteobacteria bacterium | reverse complement strand
TTGAGGCATTTTCATACGGCGCACCTCCTCATGGCGGTATTGCTTTGGGTCTTGATAGAATTGTCGCTATACTAAACGGCGAAGACTCAATCAAGGAAACCATGGCTTTTCCCATGACGTCTACTGGAAGAACTTCCGTAATGAACGCTCCGGCCCCGGTTTCTCAGGAACAATTAAAAGAACTTGGTCTTAAAGTTGTAGGAAAATAATACCTACCTCTCGCTCTCCCATGAAACAAACCCTCCGAAATAAAATTAACAAAAGAAAAATCTTTTATCTGTTAGTTCTTGCATTTGTTTTTTCTATATTTATTGCTCTTGCATATATTAATGTACAGCTAAAAAAACAAAATGCACTTCTTAATATTTACCTAAGTCCCATAGAATTTAATCCCGGAGAATATCCTATTATCGAGAATGGAATATCTCCTCAAATATCAGCTCAAGGCGCAATAGTAATTGACAGGGGCTCTCAGGTGCCTCTTTATGAAAAAAACTCTACTTTAAGATTTCCCCCGGCTTCAACTACAAAAATAATGACTGCACTGGTTGCGCTTGAGCATTATAATCCCGGTGACATTTTAACAATTTATAAAAAAGATCCTGAAGGTGTAGATTTAGGGTTTATCGTAGGAGAACAGCTGACGTTTGAAAATTTAGTCTATGCAATGATGCTCCCATCCAGTAATGATGCGACTTTCGCAGTTGCAGGGAATTATCCGGGAGGGGAAGCAGCTTTTGTAGAAAAAATGAACGAAAAAGCTACGGAGCTTAATCTTACAAATACATATTTCGAAGAACCCGTGGGACTTTTGGATGAAAAAGATTATTCAACCCCGTTAGATTTAGCTAGGCTCACTACGATTGCTCTAAAGAATGCTGAATTTGCAAAAATTGTTTCAACAAAAGAAAAAACTATAACAAACATAGCAGGAAAAACATATAAGCTGGAAAGTCTAAATATTTTGCTGGGAACGCGCGGAGTTAATGGAGTTAAAACAGGATTTACTGAGGGAGCCGGTCAAGTTTTGGTAACGTCAAAAAAACTAGAAAATGAAAGAGAATTAATATTTGTAGTTATGCAAAGCTTGGACCGTTTTGGAGATACAGAACTTCTTCTTAATTATCTGGAAGGAATTAATTTCCTATCCATTCGGGAGTAACCGCAGGGACATAAGCCGCGAAATTATTTTTCCCCTCGAAAACCACAACTGGCGTAAGAAAATCCTGGCTTCTTCCCGAAGCATAATAAGCCAAATAGACTTTCTTAATCACAATATTTAAATCTTGGCCTTCATGCGAAGCTATAAAGACATTTCCCTTTTTCAGCTGCTCAAAAGCAGTTTCGGCAGAAATTATCGGATATGTCCCGGATTCCTCTGTGATATTTTGATAAAAATATCTTCCGTCAATAACCTCATTGTTAAATCTTCCCCCTGCCACAGTAAGCTGTATGGATGAACCGCCTCCTATGGGATAAACTACCGGTAACTCATTAATGTCTTTTTGAAAGAAATAGATATTAATTATTTTTGCGTCTTTTGGCTTTTCAACTTCTATAAGTGATCCGTTCTCCAATTTCAATAATTTAGTTTTAGTTTTTAATTCATCGAGATCAGAAGGAAAAAGAGATAGGGTATTAAGAAATCCCTTGGCAGTGTTAATAGCGTCTGCTTCGCCCAAAGCCCCGGTTTCTGACAAGAGATCTTTGTTAGACAGGAAATCAGATGACAGATTAAACTCTGCTAAAAGAACATTTACAACAAGAACCCGGGATGGTTTTTCACTAGTACTTCTCCATCTATAAACTGTTTCAGAGAGCTGTTCTGTCTCCGGATTAAAGCCTAAGGACACAGCTTTTTCGGTCATCCTTTGAACTGCCAGAATATCTGGTTCGCTTTTTCCCATTTCATACACATTGGTTCTGTCAGGAAGCTTGGGAAGTTCACCGCTTAACGTATCAATTGTGTATTTAAAATCCTTCTTGATTCCTTCCGGAAAATAAGGTTTTGGGAGTTTTCCAAAGGTAACGGTGGGCGGAGGCGGAGGAGTCGGCCAAATAAGTTCTTTAATAAAAAATAACCCCTTAATTAGTAAGAAAATTGCTATTAGTATTGCAAGTGCAATCCCGATCCATTTTGAGGCTTTAATAAAATCAACTTTAACTACACTTAAAGTGGGCATGTCTTGAGTATAAAGCAGATTTTGGCTACAATGCAAATGTGTCAAAAGGAATTTCTGGCGCTGAGGTCGCTTATAAAATTTTCTGGCTGCGTGCGCGGAAGAAGCTTGATTTAAACCCAAGCATAAATCCCGCAAATTCTCACTGCGAAAATTTTAAAAGCTCCCCGCGCAGAATAAAAGGAGAAATAATATGGTAAGAACTAGAATTGCCCCGTCGCCTACGGGTTTTCCCCACATAGGGACTGTTTATCAGGCGTTATTTAATTATTCTCTTGCAAAGAAAAATAAAGGATCATTTGTTCTTCGTATCGAAGACACAGACAGAGAAAGATTCATTGAGGGTGCGGAGGAAAAGATTTTTGAAGCCATTGACTGGTTTGGTTTGCATGAGAATGAAAGCCCAAGAAAAGGCGGAAATTATTCTCCATACAGGCAATCAGAAAGACTAGATATATATAAAAAATTCGCTAATGAGCTGATTGACCGCGGGGGAGCATATTACTGTTTTTGTACAAAAGAAAGACTTGACGTTTTACGCGCAGCTCAGACAGCCGCAAAGCAAAGCGTTATATACGACAAAAACTGCAGGTATCTCTCGATTGAGGAATCCCGGAAAAGACTAGACGAACCGCATATTATTAGGCTTAAAGTACCCGAAAATAAAAAAATAATTGTGAGGGATGAAATAAGAGGAGGAATTGAGTTTGATTTATCGCTTATTGAAGATGCGGTCCTTGTTAAATCAGACGGGTTTCCGACGTATCATTTTGCTGTAGTAGTAGACGATCATTTGATGGAAATCACGCACGTTATAAGAGGAGAAGAATGGCTTCCGTCACTTCCAAAGCATGTTATTCTTTATGATTATTTTTCATGGGCTAAGCCATTGTTTTATCATACGCCAAATTTAAGAAATCCCGATAAATCCAAGCTTTCAAAAAGACACGGTCATGCAAATGTGGATTGGTATAAAGAAGAAGGTTTTCTTCCTGAAGCAATCTTAAACTATCTGGCGCTTATGGGGTGGAGTCATCCGGGTCAATTAGAAGAGTTTGATTTAGCAGAATTTATCCAACTTTTTGATCCTAAAGATTTAAAACCCGTGGGGCCTATATTCGATCTTACAAAATTAGAATGGCTTAATGGTATATGGATTAGAAAGCTAACAACTCCGGAAATTAAAAAAAGACTTGAAGAGTTTTATAAAGAAGATAAGGAATTTAGTGCTGTTTTTGAGAGCAAACACACGGATCTTTTAATAGGACTTGCTCAGAGCAGGATGAAAAAATTATCTGAATTCAGAAACCTAGTAAACGCTCCGCAAAAACAAAGAGAATTTAGCCTGGAAGAAAAAGAGGTAGGAAAGAAGCTTTTAGAGGTTTTGGAAAATATAAATCACGGAGATTGGAGAGAAGACGTAATATTAAATCATCTAAAAAACTTTAGAGATGAAAATAATGTTAATATGAAAACGATTTATTTTTTAATTACCGGAAAAGAACAAGGGTTACCTCTTATCGAAACCATGGTAAAGATTGAAGGCCGTGATCAAGTACTTCAAGACCTCAAAAATAGAACTAACTAGTGTTATAATTTAAAAAGCGTGAAACGCAAATTATTGCTCTCTCTTATTCTAACTCTCGTGCTCGGCTGCGCTTCCATTCTTTTGCAAACCAATGCCTCATTTGATCCTATTAGAATTATTCCGTCTCCAAAGGAAGCACCAGATGAATCTGAATTTAGCTTAATTTCAACGGGCGACATTGGTTTGGTTAGAGATATTAACTACAAAATTTTACTTGAAAAAGACCCTAATTACCCGTTTTTAAAAATTGCAGATTATTTAAAGTCTGCAGATTTAACAATTACTAATCTTGAAGGGCCCCTTATTAATAACTGCCCGATTATTCGGGATGGATTTACTTTCTGCGGAGAAGATGAAAATGTTTCAGGTTTAGTTTACGCAGGAATTGATGCAGCCTCTTTAGCAAATAATCACACCACAAATTACGGTTTGGAAGGATTAGAGAGAACTGTTCAAATTCTTGGTTCTAGCAAGATTGTTCCGTTCGGCGTTAATAATGAAGTTTCATATACAAAAATTAAGGGTAAGCGTATTGCTTTGGTGGGTTTTGTGGAGTTGGGAAATAATTGGAAAGGGCTTAATAATGCGGCTCCTGAAAATGTTCTGAGTTTAGTTGCTGCTGCCCGGAAAAACGCAGATGTTGTAATTACTGCTTTTCATTGGGGAGAAGAGTACACGCATAGTCCTACTCCAAACATGATAAGCCTGGGTCATCTGGCAATTGACAGCGGGGCAGATATAGTTCTTGGTAATCATCCTCATTGGATTCAAATCAGCGAAACATACAAAGATAAGTTCATAATATATGCTCAGGGAAATACTGTCTTTGATCAGGATTGGAGTCAGGAAACCCGTGAAGGAGTTTTATATAAGTTTATTTACCGGAACGGAAATTTTGAAAAAATTGAAGAAAAATATACAATAATTGAAGGAAATGTTCAGCCAAGGTTTGCGACAGAAGAAGAGGCAGCTAAAATAAAAGCAAAAATTAAATGAAAAAGAAAACTGTTTCAAGAAAAAATCAGAAAATAACAGATTTGATAATTATTATTCTTTATCTTGGTATTTTAGGGGTTTTGGCTTTCTTGGTTTGGAAACTCTTGGGTCCGGTTTTCGCTGCGATAATTTCTGTGATAATAGCCTATGTTTTTGATCTCCGGAAGTTCTTGGGAAAAAAGTAGCAGTTAGTATTGAACGAAGTACCGTATCTTTGCCTTATCCTGTAAACTTTTTATAAAAGTCTGTGTTTTTTCCTGAAGCTTTTGCGATTTAATTTGATCAGTCGCTTCTTTTTTCATTGCTTCTTCGGTGGTTCCTTCCGGGAATTGATCTTTATTAGTTGTTAAAAATTCTTCCACCTCTTTATCAGATACTTTTACGTCCGATGAAACGAGTTTTTGAAGAGCAATTTGTACTTCTATCTCACTTACTAACTGAGCTTTTGTCATTCCCTGGAGCGAAAGCGCTTGATCTAGAGTTGTCCCTTGGCCTTTCAGATTTGTTTCAATCTTTTTTATCTCAGCGTCAATATCTTTTTGGCCAACTGCCACATTTCTCTTTTTTGCTTCTTGAAGAATCAGCCTTTTAGTTATAAGGCTTTCCAGAGTAGCTTTTCCGCTCTGTTTTTCAATAGTTTGGATTATAGATGCCCTGGTTATTGGTTCTCCGTTTACTAATGCAGCCACGAGGAAACCTTTATTAAAAAGAAAGCCTACTAAAACAAGGATTAGTACAAATGCTATTATGAAAGGCAATTTTTTCTTATCAATATTAAGAATATTAAGCTGGTTCTTTAGTGGATTCTTAATTACATCTAAGCCCGCTTTTTTAGGGGATGAGACTTCCGTTGTTTTTCGTGTAGATTTAGTTTTTACAGCCATTCCGAGATTATAGCATGAAAAGAGATTGAATTGTCAACACTTTGTTCGATTCCAGTTCGGTGCGTGATTGAATATCATATGTTAGAATAAGGACATGCTTAAAGGAGCTCCTAAAGCAAAGCAAATAATTAGCGATAATATTTATTGCGTTGTTGCTTCCTGTTCAAAGGATGGAAAACCATGGATATCTCCTGTCTTTTATGGTCATGATGAGGACTACAATATTTACTGGATATCAGACAAAGCTTCTAGGCATTCAAGTCTAATCAAAAATAATCCACAAGTAGCTATAGTTATCTTTAATTCACAAGCTCCAAAGGGAAAAGGAGATGGCGTATATTTTGAAGCGATGGTAGAAGAGATAAGCGATAAAGAAGAGGCAGAAAAAGCATTTAGGATTAGGGATAAAAGAGCTAAGGTTGCAGAGTTTAAGGTCAAGAGAGTAGAAGAAGTAATAGGTAATGGGCAATGGAGAGTATATAAAGCTGTTCCATATAGCGTTTCAAAATTAGGCAATGGCGAATACGTTAACGGTCAATATGTTGACAAACGCTATGAGATAAAGCTTAAATAGTTTCTAACTCACCCACTCCTTACTGTATTTATCCTTATTAATTTAATTGAAAATTTTGGCAGGTAATTAAAAATTCTTCTTGAGCACGCTTTAGTTTTTTATGAGATCTGACAATTTTTTTAGAATAATCTTTCTCGTTAAATCCCCCTGCAACAAAGGTTCTATTAACTAGTGTAAAGGGTTGAGGGAAATCTCTGTCATGCCCGTAATAAAAATTCTTATCAAAGAGCTGTCTAATTCTTGGCACAAATCCTTTTGGAAAAGTAGTAGGAGTAACTACGTCCACGGTAACAAGCTTTTCAAAAAGCCTGTGCTCTACAACGTAATATTGAGCTCTTTCCTTTTTTTCAATTGGTTTCTGCTTGTGATTTGTATGAAATACCTCGCCAATCGGGTGTCTTAGATTTGCTAAGAGTTTATACGGATTAAAAATGTTTGGGGTCCAGAGTAGAAGCAGATTGTGTGCATTTCTCCATTTCAGACCTTCTTGGATGCGGTCAGGTACTTCCATAGTAAAAACTAATATAACAAAAAATATTTATACTGTAAATATTAGAGTTTAATGGATTTTGAAGCTCAAATGAGTTAAAATTGCTCTACCATTGCGGGATCGTCTAATGGTAGGACAACGGACTCTGAATCCGTTTATCTACGTTCGAATCGTAGTCCCGCAGCACAAAACGTTTGACAATAATAATGTTACGGCATAAAATTAAACCATGTTAGACCCAGCAGAAGGGCCACCATCTGCGCCAACTACAGCCTCTCAAGCATCACGACAACCCGTAACTGGGCAAACAGCTGACAACGCAAATCGTGATGAACCAACCCCCACAATCTCGCCACCAGTAGTTACATTCATGCCTTTAATCGTAGAAGGGGATCCTAATGCGAATGACCATCTGCGGGAACTGAATGAGCAAATTTCATCAGAAGGGGTCACGGTTGATGTGGCTAAGATTCTTATTGCAAACAGAAATGTTCTAAATATTCCTGGAGCCCTGCAGCAAACAGCGTGGACTACTCTAGCTTCCCATTATGGGTTTGAGCCATCTTCTTCTGGGTTTATGAGCGAGAACGACCATCATCGAGACATTAGTGCAGCTGTTGATCTTGAAAAATTTGATGTTGATCCATCTGCTGCAATTATAGAGTACAGAAAGCATCACTGGGCAGAAGAACTGGGTCCTTTTTCAGAACAATTTGTGAGAGAAAATTCTGTTAGTTTTGCCGCTTTCGCAGATGTCGCTATGGCTGCCGTAATTTCTAAAAAAGCTGGTGAACTAACTGCTGAAGCAGAGGCAGAAAAGCAAAGAATATTAGATATGACCCCGGAAGAATGGGAAGAATATAGACAGGGAATAAGATGGAGTCAATCTGGCCGTGCATCCGATGTATTCAGAGAAAAAACGTATGTTGTTGAGGAAATATTAAAAGTGACTAGGCATGTTGATGGGCTTTATTTTATCAAAACAGAAAAATGGGACGATGTACTCACGCTTTTTTCTGGGCTTCAAATTGCCCAACAACTGTATGAAAAGTCAGAGCTTAGAAAATTAGAATATGGAGATTTTACAACAGCAATGCTTTTAGGGGGACGACAACTGGCTTTACATAGAGGCAATGTCTTAATACCAAAAGACACTCAATCCTCAAAATAAACTCTTGCCCAACTTCTACATGAAAGGTGTTGTTGGGATTTTTATATACTAGTTCGGGATAATGCAAACACATTTCACTTCCGAAGTGTTTTAGCTTGACACATCGGTAAAGGTTGATTACTCTAAGTATGTGCCACTCAGGATTACACCATTAGTTAATGGAGAGTACTATCACGTTTATAATCGTGGAGTTGCTCTCCAGCCTACTTATTCTTCAAAAAAGGACTACGATCGGTTTATATTTTCTATATCATATTATCGTTTTAGCAACATTCCATTTAGACTTTCTCGGCTTTTACAAATATCAGAAGACGAACGAGAATCAATAATTGCAGGTTTAAAAGCGGAAAATAATAGAACAGTCGATTTGATAGCGTTTTGTCTAATGCCAAACCACTTCCATATTCTTCTACAGCAAAAGTCTGAAGGCGGAATCTCTAAGTTCATGAAGCAAGTCACCGATAGTTATACGAGATATTTTAATACTAAACATGATAGAGTAGGTCCGTTATTTCAGGGAGCTTTTAAAGCTGTCCGTGTTGAAAATGATGAGCAGCTTGTTCACCTTTCTCGATACATTCACCTAAATCCTCTAGTATCCTATGTAGTTCGAGAAGTTGGTTTTACTGATTATTTTTGGTCATCACTTAGGGATTACATAAGTAGTGATTCTCAATTGGTTAGTCCGGAGATTGTCTTAAATAATTTTAAGTCTCCCCAGGATTATCTAAAGTTTGTAATGGATCAAGTAGATTACGGAAAAGAACTTGAGAAAATTAAGCATTTAACCCTTGAGAAATAACCGATATGCAAAGCTATTTCACTTCCGAAGTGGATAATTCTATTTTAATTCCAGGGGGCGGTGCCGTAGATGGTTATTGGAGTTCCCGGATGAGCTGCGTCTACTGTAATAGAGTTTTCACCTGACTGGGGATTTGCCCATGCATATAAAATTCCTGCTTCTTCCGGCTTCATATTAATACATCCGTGGCTCATAGGATGTCCAAAGTTATTATGCCAATATGCGCCGTGTACACCATATCCTCTCCATTTAGGAACTGCGCTGTTATAAAAATACATAGTATAGGGAACATTCGGGAGATTATAATAAGTTCCCAGTTTGGTGCTTCCTCCGGACATTCTGGTGGATCTAAGCTTTATCCAAGTCATAAAGTCTCCGGTGGGAGTTCTTCCCCATTTACCTGAAGAGATTAAGAATTCATAGATTATCCTGTCTCCCTCTTTTGCATAAAGACGTTGAGCAGATAAGTCTATGTAAATGTGTTTATCAGAAGTGGAATCTCCCAAAACTACGTTATCACTAGGTGCATCTGCAATTTCCTGGGGTACTGCAACTTTTTTCCCCATGAAATAGCCAATTTTCGCATCCTCAAAATTTCCTGAAAGATCATTTATACAGCTTTCTGAATTAGCACACTCGGGTTTATTAAATCTATCAGCAGCAAAAATGCTTACAGCAGAGAGAATGAAAACTCCGAGTAAGATAAGGAAATATTTTTTCCAGGAGAAAATTTTCTTTGCTTTCTTGAGTTTTTTCTTAGGCATTAGATATATCTAATTCTTATTTAGGAAAAAAGTAAATAGGGGAAAAAGGAACTTTGCCTCATTTTTTGCTATAATAGGCAAATTCCATGCTTAAGAACATTCGTGAACTAAAAACGGCGGAAATCAGGCGCAGCGCTTTAGAAAAAGAAACAAAGACCAAGCTCACTCACATAGGCAGCTTTTCACTTAATGAAGAGTTGGCTTCTTTGCGAAATGTCGAGAACATGATAGGAGCCGCGCAAGTGCCGATAGGTGTCGCAGGTCCCCTAAAAGTTACCCATTCGGCAAGCTCAGGGCAAGATGATTATTATATTCCGTTAGCAACTACGGAAGGAGCTTTGGTGGCATCAGTTAATAGGGGATGCAAGGCAATAACCGAAAGCGGGGGAGCAAATTCTCTAGCTCATAGGGTTGGAATGACAAGAGGACCAGTTTTTTATACAGGATCAGTTAGGGAAAGTGATAAGTTTTATCGTTGGATTAAGGCAAATGAGAAAAAAATGGCCCAAGCATCCGAAAAGACTTCAAGCCATCTCAAGTTAAAAAAAATTGAAGTAAGAACCCAAGGTATTTATGCATTCGTCAGATTTTACTTTGATACTTCGGACGCAATGGGTATGAATATGGTAACTCTTGCTACGGAAGAAATAGCAAGATTAATTGAAAAAGAGACAGGAGTTAGATGCTTATCCGTTGCCGGAAATTTTGATATTGATAAAAAACCTGCATGGATAAATTTTATTAGCAACCGCGGATTTAAGGTTTGGGCAGACGTGGTCTTAAAAAAAGAGACAATAGAGGGTATACTAAAGACTAGCGCCGAAAAGTTTTTTGAGGTATGGTTAGCCAAGTGCATGATAGGCTCTGCTATGAGCGGATCCTTGGGGTTTAATGCGCAATTCGCGAATATCATAGCTGCAACATTCATAGCAACTGGTCAAGATCCAGCTCATGTTGTAGAAGGAAGTCTGGGTATGACCACTGCGAAGCTGATTGGAAACGGTGATCTTTTGGTTTCAGTTTACCTGCCATCTCTTAATATCGGAACAGTTGGAGGAGGAACAGAGCTAAATACTCAAAGCGAAGCCTTGAGTATCCTAGGCGTAAAAGGCAGCGGAAATGCTACGAAATTTGCAGAAATAATTGGCGGAGCTGTTTTAGCTGGAGAAATATCATTAATTTCAAGCCTTGCCGAAGGAAGTTTGGGAAAAGCACACAAGAAACTTGCCAGAAACAAGTAATTTAAAATGAAAATTGTAAATTAAAAACAATATGAGCGGAATAGTAGGATACGGAATTTACGTACCAAAATACAGGATTAAGCTTTCGGAAATTGCTTCTATGTGGAAGAAAAACCCGGATGAGATAATGTCAGGTTTAAAGGTAACAGAAAAGAGTGTTCCTGCTTTTGATGAAGACGCCGTTACTATAGGAATTGAAGCGGGAAAAAGAGCGTATGACATGGCAGACATTCTTCCTAATAAAACAGGATGTGTTTACTTTGGTTCCGAAAGCCATCCTTATGCAGTAAATCCTTCATCTTCAATTGCTGCTGAATATTTAGGCGTGGGTAATGATTATTTCGCAGCAGATCTCGAATTCGCCTGTAAAGCTGCTACGGCTGGAATGCAAGTAGCAGGAGCTCTTATCGACAGCAAAAAAATTGAATACGGATTAGTAATTGGATCAGATACTGCACAGGGAAAACCACATGATGCTTTAGAATATACTGCGGCTTCAGCTGGGGCCGCTTTTATCCTAGGAAATAAAAGAGATGAAGTAGTAGCCCAGATTTTGGACACTTCTTCATTTACATCTGACACTCCGGATTTTTGGAGAAGAGACGGAGCCAAATATCCTTCACATTTCGGAAGATTTACAGGAGAGCCTGCTTATTTTATGCACGTAATATCAGAAGGAGAAAAGCTTCTTGAGAAAAGTAAGCTTAAGACGTCGGACTTTGCTTACTGTGTTTTTCATATGCCAAACGGGAAATTCCCAAGAGTTGCAGCGCAAAAACTTGGTTTTACTGCTTCGCAATTGGCGCCATCTTTGATAGTAGACAGGATCGGAAATCCTTACTCGGCATCCTCACTAACAGGCTTAGCAGCGGTACTAGATGTAGCCAAGCCAAACCAGAAAATATTTTTTGTTTCATATGGATCAGGCGCCGGATCAGACGGATTTATTTTTCAAACTACCCAAAGGCTTGCTAAAAAAAGAAGAAAAACAGACTCATTCGAAGAACAAATTAAGGATAAGACTTACATTTCTTATGCAACCTATTTAAAACACATAAATATAGTATGAATCCCGTTAGAAGCCGCGACCGCATGTGGTTTTTTAACAGGACAATATAATCTATGAAAGTAAACAAAACTGTAAAAGAAAGGAGACATAAGTAGGTCGCGATCTGCTTTTAACGGGATGAAAATAAGTGTAATTGGTGCATCAACAACTGAATTTGGAGAACTTTGGAAAGCCTCTCCTAGAGACTTGGCAAGGCAAGCCATGAACGAGGCTTTAAAAAACTCCGGTAAGAAATCTTCGGAAATTGATGCACTTTTTGTAGGAAATATGCTTGCGGGGATGTTGGGAAATCAGGCAAACTTAGGCTCATTGTTCGTAGAAGAGCTAGGAAAGTTTGTTCCGGCTCATAGGGTTGAAGCAGCTTGTGCGTCGGGGGGATTGGCGCTTCATAATGCAATAAATAGCATTTTGGCAGGACAGAATAATACAGTTATGGTTTTGGGAGTTGAGAAAATGACTGATTCCACCCAGGATGAAGTCACAGCCGGACTTATGGCAGCAGGTTCTGATGAAGAAAGACAAGCAGGGCTAACTTTTCCTGGTATCTATGCGTTGATTGCCCAAGCTTATATGCAAAAATATGGAGTTACGGAAGAAATGCTTGCCGGGGTTTCTGTAAAAAATCACTATCATGGATCACTTAATTCAAAAGCCCAATACAGAAAAACCATAACTGTCGCTGACGTAATGAACAGCGGAAGAATTGCAGATCCCCTGAAATTATTAGATTGTTCTCCAATCTCAGATGGTGCATCTGCGGTAATTATTACAAATCAGGAAGTAGATAAAAAATTAAAACCCATTCAGATTTTAGCTTCTGAAGTCGCAACAGACACGCTGGCACTTCACCACAGGGGCTCATTCACAACACTTTCTGCGGTAGTGAATGCATCGGAAAAAGCTTATAAAAAAGCAGGAATAAAAGCATCAGATGTGGATGTAGCAGAGATTCATGATTGCTTCTCAATAGCTGAGGCTATCGCTACTGAGGATCTAGGATTATCGAAAAGAGGAGAAGGCGCCCGTGATATTGCAGCTGGAAAAATGACACTAGGAAAAGGAAAAGTAGTTACAAATCCTTCAGGAGGGCTTAAGGCATGCGGGCATCCTGTGGGAGCAACGGGCATAAAACAAATTGTAGAAATTACTGAGCAACTGCGGGGAGAAGCAAATACGAGACAAGTAAAAAATGCAAAGATCGGATTAACTCATAATGTAGGAGGATCGGGAGCAATTGCAGTAATACACATTCTGAAAGCATAAATATGATTACAACACCGGTAAAACTTTGGAGAAGACAGGAAAAAGTAGGGGGAATAATAGGAAAAACCGGAAAGATTTTGCATTGGACAATAATTAGGGTTCCTGCAAAAGCTTTCTCAAAAGAAGCGCCATATCCGGTGGTAATTGTGGAGCTTGAAAGTAAAAAAAGGATGATAGGCCAACTCGTCGACTGGGAAGAAAAAGATCTAAAAAAAGGAAAATCAGTAGTAGCGGTTATAAGAAAATCTTATCCAGTTGACAGGGAATCAATAATTTCTTATCACATTAAATTTAAACCATGAAGTGGTATAATCTGCTCATTCTTAAAGGAAGATAAATGAATAATATAAAAGTCTCTGCGCCGGGGAAATTACATTTACTTGGGGAGCATGCAATTGTTTATAACAAACCGGCAATTTTAACTGCTGTTAGCAAAAGGTGTTTGGTTTCTCTTTCTCCGCGCAAAGACGAGAACATAAAAGTTTTATCAAAAAATTTCAATAAAGATATAACTCTTACATTCGACGAGCTGGTTGAAAAATTTAACAAAGCACAGAGAGATTGGGATACTTATGACGCAACTAACGATATCCCTCTTTTAAAATCTATTACGAAGGATCCTTTGGATTATCCCCTAATAATAATTGGACAATTTATAAATAAGTACGAGCTTAATTCTCTTTTGGGATTTGATCTTGTAATTGATTCGGAAATTCCGGTAGGTGCCGGGATGGGTTCATCAGGAGCTTTATCTGTTTCAATAATTGGCGCATTAAGTTTATTCACAGGTAAAGAATTAGATAAAAAAATAATTAATGAGATCGCGTTTTTATGTGAAAAGAAAAAGCACGGGAAGCCTTCGGGCGGAGATAATTCCACAAGCTGTTACGGCGGTTTGGTTTGGTTTAGAAAAGATGATGGAGTAAAGCCAATGGATATGAAAATATCAGAGGAAATAACGAAAAACTTTTATATTATTAACACGGGTACTCCTACGGAATCGACTGGGGAAATGGTAAGTAATGTTAGAAAACTCGTAGAAGAAAATGAGCTGTTAACGAAGGAAATTTTTGATAGACAAGAGGAGCTGGTAAAAGATTTGCGGTTAGCGATTGAAAAAAATATCCCAAAACAAGTTCCGGGAATTATAAAAATGGGAGAAGCAAATCTAGAGAATATTGGAGTAGTTTCAGATTATGTTAAAAAAATTATTAGAGATATTGAAGCATCAGGCGGAGCTGCTAAGATTTGCGGAGCAGGCGGAACCACAAAATCTACAGGAATAATTTTAATTTATCACACAGACTTGAAAAAACTTGAAAAAGTGCTAAAATCACACCAATTAAAACCAACTCAGCTTACTTTGGGAGTTGAGGGCTTAAGAGAAGAATATATTTAATGAGCGCTGTACAAGAAAGACTACCTGAAGAAAGGCATTTAGCATATCTAATGCGGCTCAGATTTGCTGATATCGGCGGAGAAATATCAGAAGCTCATGGCCCCACCCATTTAAGGAATACAGCTAGATTAACCCAGCTTGTTGGCTCAGTTTATGGTTTTACGCCTCAAGAGAATAGACTGGCATATGTAGGTGGTCTTTTTCATGATGTGATCGTGTCTCCTAGAAAAGAAGCAAGCTCTATGGATGCAGAACTAAGCGCAGACGAGGCGAGAACGCAGCTAGATGCGATGAACAATCGTAGAATACTAGTAACCACTGACGAAGAACGAGAAGCAGTAGTTGACGGCATAAGGCATCATGGAGAAAAACCAGGACTCTTCATGGACCCACAAACCAGAGAAGAGATTCCGCATACTTTATCTGAGCGGATCCATGCAGCTTTATTTGTGGCAGATAAGCTTGAGGCAAACGGTGCAAGGGTAATTGCTCGAAGATCAAGTTACGTGGCGGGAGACAGGCTGCATAGGGCTAATGGAGATTTACAAGAATTCGGTTTTAAACCTAATCGTGACGAATTTTTAGTAGTAGCTGTTGAAAGTTTAATTAGACTTGCTTATGTTAATCCACAAGAGATGTATCCAAGAAAACTAAGATTAATAGTTGATCCACTCTACGATGTGCAGAGGGAATTCGTGGCAGGTGTTCTTGCCAATAATCCTAAAAATGGTTCTATGTTAAAGATGGCCGGGCTTTTATTGAGAACCAGAAGAAGTGATGGGAAAAATTTGTTAGAAGCAAGAGGAATTTCAGCACCTTCAGATGTAAAAAAATTAGCTCTAGATCTAGATGACAAAACGGGTCTGGATGTTTCTTATTTAGGATTGGATCCAGAAGATGTAAGAAATTCATCAGGTGAAGCAGTTCAGTATTTTAGTTCTCACTATCAAGAGAATCTAGATACTCTTATAGATAGATGGAAACCAAAGGGGAGAGCATCAAAGAGGTGGAGACGATTGATGCTTGAATACTCAAGTGGAAAGTGGTTTAATCAAGTTGCTGAAGAGATTAGAATTGATTCAAATTTAGCTCCAGAAATGCGAGGACTTGTGGATGCTATCGGCCCTTTAGATAGATTATTTGGCACATTTGCTAGGGATATGATGAGAGAGATGTTCCACCCAGATGAAGAATAAATTACATGAATAAGGTTACTGTTTCGGCGCCGGGGAAATTAATGTTATTTGGGGAGCATGCCGTTGTTTATGATCACCCATGTCTTGTCACTGCAGTAGATCAGCGTATTAGTTTGACCGCAGAAATTTTAGATACTCCAGATTTTGAATTGGAAGCCTCAGATGTAGATATCACAGGTTATAAAAAACCAATTGCAGAACTTGGTCAGGGTGAAATTCCAAAAGGTGCAAAGTTTGTAGAAATTGCTGTTAAAAATATTTATGAGAAATATAGTTTGACTGGCGGTTTGAGAGTTACAACTTCTTCAGAATTTTCTTCTAAATTTGGATTTGGATCTTCATCAGCTTCTACGGTATGCGCTGTAAAAGCTCTGTCGGAATTATTTGATCTAAAATTAGATAATAAGGCAGTTTTTGATTTAGCTTATAAAACAGTTTTGGATATTCAGGGAAAAGGATCTGGATTTGATGTGGCCGCAGCTGTCTATGGCGGAACGCTCTATTTCTTAACAGGCGGAAAAACTATAGAGCCATTAAATATTGAAAGTTTGCCTTTGATCGTTGGCTACTCCGGAGTAAAAGCAGACACAGTAACTTTAATAAATCAGGTCAAAGAAAAATTTGCAGACAACCAAACTAGACTTAATGAAATATATTCTGAGATGGAAGAAATTGTAGAAAAAGCAAAGCCATTGATTGTTTCCTCAAATTGGCCAGAAGTCGGGGAATTAATGTCTGATAATCAAAAACTTTTAGCCGAGCTTGGTGTAAGTATTGATAAGCTTGATCAAATGATTCGTTTGGCAATTGAGGGCGGAGCATATGGCGGAAAATTATCAGGAGCCGGAGGCGGAGATTGTATGATAGCACTAGGTCCGGAGGGTGTTCGTTCGAAAATCGAAGAAGCAATCAAAAAAGTCGGCGGAGAAATAATTAGTGTTAAGACAAATGCCGAAGGAGTTAGAGTAGAGAATGATCAAAGCAATAATTCTTGATATAGACGGCGTAATTGTCGGAAATCAAGAAGGAATTAATTTCCCCCATCCCAGCAAAAAAGTCAGCGCAATACTTCGTAAAATCCACGACAGTGGAATACCTGTAAGTTTTTTAACTGGAAAACCAACTTTTGCCGCAGCAGGAAATATAAAATCTGTTGGAATTGATAATCCTCACATCGCAGACGGCGGAGCAACAATATTTAATCCCATACAAAACCAAATCATTCACTCGGAAAATATTGATAAAAAAGATATTATTAATCTTTTGAATGCAATTCCTAAAAATACTTATGTGAATATTTTCAGTACAAAAGATTATTTTTTAGAGAAATCATTGGAAAATGATTTCACAAAGAAATATGCTCAGTTTGTAGGAAAGTATCCAAAAATCGTTAATGATCTTAAAAAAATTGTTGAGGAAGAAGCAATCCCAAAAATTAATATCTATGCGTTTAGTGAAAGCGAAATAGAAAAAATAGCTAAATCTATCGGAAGATTATTAAATTCTATTACCCTAAATTGGTCAACCAATCCCTTCATCTCGCCTGTTAAGGTAGCTGTTATAGCAAATAAAAAAGTTTCAAAGCGGACCGGTGTAGAATATTTAACAAAATATCTTGGTGTTTCACTTGATAATATTTTAGGAGTAGGGGATACGATTCATGACTGGGATTTTATAGAAATATGTGGTTATAAGGGAATAATGGGGAATTCTACTGAAGAGTTAAAGAAAATGATTAATGCTGATGACCCAAATCATGTGGTTGGTGGTCATGTTAATGAAGATGGTATAATTGATATATTCAAGTATTTTAAATTAATATGAATCCCGTTAGAAGCCGCGATCGCTTTTAGGGATTTTAATAAAATGAAAGGATAAGCAGATGATCGCGATCTGCTTCTAACGGGATGAAGGCAACAGCACAAGCTCCGTCAAATATAGCATTTGTAAAATACTGGGGAAGAAAAGATGAAGTATTAAGACTTCCTGAAAACGGAAGTATTTCTATGTGTCTTTCCGGACTTGAGACTACGACCACAGTGGAATTTGATGATAAATTTGAGCAAGACTTGATAGTAATAAATGATAAAGAAGAAGACTTGGAAAATAATAGGGCTGTTAAGCATTTAGATAGAGTTAGAAAGTTGGCAAGTATAGATTTAAAGGCAAAAGTTGAAACAACAAATAATTTTCCTACTGCAACAGGTTTGTCTTCTTCAGCTTCAGGATTTGCAGCGCTAACTCTTGCTGCGGTGTCCGCTTCGGGTTTGAAATTGTCAAAAAAAGAAATATCAATTCTTGCCCGTCAAGGTTCAGGCTCAGCTTGTAGATCAATTCCTGATGGATTCGTTGAGTGGCTTGATGGAGATACGAGCGATGAATCTTATGCTACTAGTATTTTCCCTGCTGATTACTTTGAAATAGCAGACGTAGTAGCAGTGGTCTCTACGGATAAAAAGTTTTTAGCAACTTCAGAGGGACAAAAATCAGCAAGAACAAGTCCATTTTTCCCCACCAGACTGAGTTTGATTAAGGATAAAATAAATCGAGTAAAAAAAGCCATCGAGGATAAAAACTTTTCAGAATTTGGAGAACTCATTGAAAGGGAGGCCTTGGAGTTTCATTCAATTCTTTTCACTTCAAATCCCCCTCTTTTTTACTGGACTTCTGAGACAGTTAAAGTCATGAAGTTTGTTCAGAAAATAAGAAGTGAAGGTTTGGAATGTTATTTCACAATTAATACCGGCCAGGATGTTCATGTAATCTGTAAAAAAGAAGATACAGAGACAGTTTCTGCTAAATTAAAAGAACTTCCAGAAGTAATAAAAACTATTGTAAATTACCCTGATAAGGGTGCACGATTAATATAATATTTTATGTCGGAAGAGCGGATGGGAAAGCCAATTACACCAGCAGATGCGGGAGTTTATGCGGATAATCCTACTCAACTTACTCCCATAGCAGAAGAAGCTAGGAAGACTTTTTTGAGAAGCATGCGTTCGATACTTACCGAGCGACTTAGTAGTGCTGATTCTCTTGTAAAACCAGAAGACGTCGGACAATACGATAAAGAGAAATAAAGCAATTTAGATTAACTTTATATAGTATAAGTTAGGAGGGCCATGGTGTTGTTTTCGTGAACTCCAAGTCCATCAATTGCGTGATATCTTTTTTCTTTCTTCGGCATCTCTTCCATGTTGGAGATAACGTAACCTTTTGTATAAGTTTCAATTATTGCAGGATGAATATAATATTTTCTGCATGTTGCCGGCCGGTTTCTTAAAAAAGATGCAACTTCTTTAACAGTGTCCGATATGTTTTGTTTGACATTATCTTCCTCCTCAGTAATCCCTAGTTTATTAAAGTGTATTGCAGCCAAAATTGTTCCTCCCCAAGTTCTAAAATCTTTTGCTGTTATTTCTTCCCCGGTGATCTCCTTTAGGTATTCGTTAACGTCATAAGAATCAATTGTTTGAATTTGTCCTTCTTCGTCGAAGAACTCAAAAAGATCTTGTCCTGGAATATCCTTGCAGCGTTTTAAGATTCTCGCAACTTTTTTGTTTCTAATGCTTATCTTATGATAAACGCCGCTCTTTCCTTTAAACTGAAACACAACTTTGTCAGTTGAGTTAACCCTGGCGTGTCTGTTTTGCAGAGTAGTCAAACCAAAAGAATTATTTTCCTCCGCATATTCTTCATTGCCTACTCTTATCAACGTGTTTTCTAAAAGCCAAACTACAGTTGCTAGAATTTTCTCTCTGGTAATTTTTGAATTTTCCATGTCATATTTCACCTTATTTCTAATTGTCGGAAGGTGTTTAGCAAAATCCATTATGTGGGTAAATTTTTCTCCCTGGCTCATTTTTATCCAGAGCGGGTGGTAGCGGTATTGCTTTCTTCCCCGTGCGTCAACGCCGGTAGCTTGGATATGACCATTTGCATAGGGGGCAATCCAAACATTTTTATAAGCTGGGGGAATTACTAATTTATTAATTCTATCAATCGTTGCTTGTTCGGTTATCTTATGTCCTTGGGTATCAAAATAAACAAATTTGTCTCCAATTATTTTCCTGGTATATCCGGGTTTTTTGTCGTTAGAGTAGCGGAGGTTGACATCTTTTAAAATATCTTCCGTAGCCATATAGAACGATTATACACAATTTACTCGCTTGTCAATGAGAATGCTATAAATTTTTACGGTAAAAGAGAAAGATTTAAAGAATATCCTAGGGTGTAAATGAAAATTCGCCCCGGGGGTGGAGTCGTGGAGTCGAGTGAATAAATAATCTTCTGATACATTGCCTCTATAATTTGACAAAGTAAAAAAATAGGTATAAAATCCTTCAAATTATGGATAGAGAGTTTGA
>CAZSXQ010000007.1:0-21950 GCA_964611415.1 uncultured Gammaproteobacteria bacterium | reverse complement strand
CCACGATAGGCACGATTCCTAGATTCATTCCTATGTTAATGAAGAAGTGAGTAAAGAGAGTCATAAAAAATATTAATGAAAAAATTCTTAGAAATTTGTCCTCTCCATTTTTAATAATCACAAAAATCCGGTAAAAAATAACTAAAAAACAAATAATTATTATAACTGCGCCAATAAATCCTAACTCTTCAGATATAGTTGCAAAAATAAAATCGGTGTGTCTCTCAGGTAAAAACTTTAGCCCAGCTTGTGTTCCCTGGCCAAGTCCTCTTCCCATCAGCATCCCAGATCCAACAGCTATAACAGACTGAATTGCATTATAAGATGTCCCCAAAGGATCACCTCCTGGATTTAGAAATGTTAAAATTCTATGACGCTGGTAGTCATGGAGCATTAACCAAAAGAGAGGCAAGGATATAAGCCACAGTAAAAATCCACCAAAGAAAAGCTTAAGAGGAAACCCGAAAATCAAAAGAGTGCCAAGTGCTACGAAAACATATATTAATGCATTTCCCAAATCTGGCTGCAAAAAAATAAGAAAAGGAATTGGTAGAAGGAAAACTAATGAAAGAAAAAATGATTTAAAAGTGTGATTTTTAAGACTTAATAAGAAACTTGCGAATGAAAGCGCTAGAAAAGGTTTTAATATCTCAGAAAACTGGATTCCAACCCCAAAAAAAGTGAACCACCTAACGCTCCCCCTGCTTTCCTCACCTAGAAAAAGCACTGCAATGAGCAAAACCAATGATGTTATATATATAGGGATGGAATAGTAACGAAGGACTGAGGGATTAAATTGAGAAACTACAATAAGAACTAAAAAACTTAAAATAGAAAAAATAAGCTGGCTTCTAAAAACCCCGGGGTCGATCGAAAATAAAGTGACCAAGCTAAATACAACTAGGATTATGACTGGAATTACTAAAAACCAGTCGATTGAGGTCGTATTAAACCACTTCATTAAGATTTAGTTACCAAAAATTCACCTTCTGAGAGATTATTTATCAATGCTTTTCTTTTTATTTCGTCCTCGAATTCTTTTGGCCACTCGGGCAAACTTACATCAACTTTATCTGACAAACCAGTACCTATTTTCTTTCTCTCCTCCTGAATCTTCCTCACAACATCTCTTGCATTCCCTGCTTCAACGTCCTGATTTGATTCATCCAAGTTTCCGCCCCCCGCCCAATCTTCTTTTACTTCAAGAAATTCTAATTCATAAACGTTCGTCTCAGCCTTCACCACTTCAAGAACAGATTTGCTCAATTCTCTTGGGCCAGAATAAATTATCTTACGAAAAGGAATTTTAACCTTAACGCCAGCAGTTTTTCGCATTCCGAGAATCGTTGACGCAAGCCATCTCGCGCCTATCATTTCTTCTTCAAGATCTTCGTTTATCAAAGTCTCTTTAGAAATCGGCCACTCTGTAAGGTGGACTGATTCCCCTCCTGTTAGGTTTTTATAAATTTCCTCAACTGCAAAAGGAGCTAGGGGAGCAATAACTTTTGATAAGGTTGTCAAAACCTCGTATGTTGTTGAATAAAAAGCATTTTTATCTCTATTATCAACTGCGCTCGCACCTACCCTATCTCTGCTTCTTCTTATATACCATGTGGAAAATTCATCCACGAACTTCCCTATTTTAGCAATAGTAGAGGCAGTATCGAATCCATCCAAGTCTTTCGTAACTTCTTTAACCAAGCGATTTATTAAAGATAAAATCCACATATCTAGTACGTTTTCTGATACTGCTTTCGAATCTGATTTTTTCCAGCCGTCAACATTCGCATAACCAACGAAAAAGTTATAAGTATTCCAAAGAGTTAACATCATTCCTTTAATTTGCTGCCGATACTGATCTTCTGAAATTAAAATATCTTCTCCGTGCATAACAGGCGAGCCAAGAAGATACAAACGGAGGGCATCTCCACCGTATTTCTGCAATAGTTCTTTGGGATCAGGATAGTTATGATAATTTTTGCTCATTTTCCGCCCATCAGTTCCAAGTATTACTCCTTCAACCAAAACATTTTTTGATAAATAATTTTTTCCGTCTTCTCTAAGATCCAGGGCATTTGCTATAACATGTAAAACATAAAACCATGCTCTAATTTGACCTGTATATTCTGCAATAAATTCCGGCGGATAAAAACTTTCTAGTTTTTCTGAGTCCTTAAATGGATAGTGCCTCTCTCCGAAGGACGCGGATCCCGCCTCTATCCAGCTGTCTAAAACCTCTGGAACTCTTTTTACATCTTTTCCGCATTTCCTACACCTAACTGTAACTTCGTCAATGTCGGGCTTGTGTAAATTGGTTATTTTCGAACCTGAAGCCTGTTCCAACTCTTCTATAGAACCGGGGACAAATCTCTCCCCGCATTCGCATTCCCAAACAGGAACAGGACTTCCCCAATACCTATTTCTTGAAATATTCCAATCCGGAGCATTTTCAAGACTTTTTAAAAATCTTCCGTTTTTGAAATGTTTTGGGAACCAATTAACTTCTTTATTAGATTCCGCCATTTGCGCTTTAAGCCTCTGAACATTTACGTACCATGCGTCAATCGGGGCATAATAGAGCCTAGTGTGGCATCTCCAACAAAGCGGAACGCTGTGATTTAACTCTTCAGCTTTATAAATTAAGTGTCTTTTTTCAAGCTCTTCTTCAACACATTTATTTGCTTTCAAGTAATACATTCCGCCAAACAAGGGAACGTCTTCTTTAACATTTCCTTCTTCGTCTAAATGAGTCTCAATATGTATATTGTTCTCATTCATTGCCTTTAAATCTTCTTCTCCGTATGCAGCAATTGTCACAACTCCTGTCCCTTCTTCTGCTGTTACAAAATCTCCGCCAATAACTATAAATGCTTTTTTTCCAGTCTCTATTTTGTCCTTGTAATAGTCAAAATGTGGAACAAATTTTTTACCCATCAAAGATGAACCTTTTATTTCCTCAATTATTTCATATGAACTTTGTTCACCAAGCACTTTTATAGTTGGCTTTGCAAGAATATACTCTTCATCATTTTGTTTTACGCGGACATAAACAAGCTCAGGGTTAACCGCTAAGGCTGGGGTCACAATCTTATTCCAAGGAGTCGTAGACCAAGCAAGAATATAAGTTTTTTCCTCACCTTCTAGTGGATATTTGTAGACAGTTGCCGGATCATTGAGCATTTTGTAGTTATCTGCATCCATTGCGACTTCAAAATTAGAAATTGGGGTTGCACAATGAGGGCAATATAATGAAACGCGCAATCCCTTATAAATATAATCTTTGTCGTACATCTGCTTGAAAACCCACATAACAGATTCCATGTATGGCATGTCCCATGTTTTATAAGCATTTTTAAAATCAACCCATCTTCCGATATGATCCACGTACCATTCCCACTCCCCTGACACTTGGTTAACGTAGTACAAACATCTTTCAATAAACTTTTTAACTCCAATCTTTTCTTCAATATCTTTTTTTCTGGTAATCTCGAGCTCACCTTCTACTTTATTCTCGATTGGCAAACCGTGCCCATCCCATCCCCAGACGCGTCTGACATGGTAACCTTTCATCGTATAATAACGCCCAAAAACATCCTTGGGGAGACTGGATAAAAGACTTCCGTAATGAGGCATCCCTGTCACGAAGGGCGGCCCGTCAAGAAAAGTCCAGTCACCCTTGGGAGATTCTTTTTCCAAAGATTTTTCAAATATTTTATTTTCTTTCCAAAATGACAAAATTTCCTCTTCGATCCCGGGAAAATTTGCTTGGGGGGAAACCGGCTTGAACCTTGCACTTTTTGACTGATTATTCTCTGACATATAAAAACTCACTGCCGCAAAAATGCGGGGCGAGCATAAAGCTAATTGTAGCGGAAAATGAGGGTATCTTCAACCTATTTAGTTCCAAATACGAAGACTGCGTAGTATCCGGAAACCCCACCGCAGCCGTATTGCCATGAGGGATCGCCAATAGCTTCCTTATGACCCGTGAGTGAACGGTCCCAGCCGAATTCCACTATATGAACGCCGTACTGAGGCTGAACCCCTCCAAAAAGAACTTCTCCCATCACCGAAAACTCCTGCTGCGCTTGGGCGTGACCTTCAAAACCCGCATGACCATCCAATCCTCCGTTAGCAACTTGCTCCTCTGCTCTCTTTGCTGCAATTGAACAAATAGTGTCATTTTTTTGAAGAACTGAAACGCCATGCGCACTCCTATAGCTATTCATTGCCTCAGACAACTCCTCTGCAGTAGACATTCTAGGGTCCGGCGGAAGAGAAATTTTAGTCAAATGCTCATCAACCTTTTCAACACTCCAGTTAAAACCAGTAGGAATCGGCTTACTTACTTTAATATCTCTTTTTAACTCAGTAGTTTTTTCTTTTTCGTAATAACTCTTTGAAGGAGTTATTTTTTCATAAAAAGATTGTTTTGTAGAAACAGATACCAGCAGTAAAAAAATAATAAATAGAATAAAAAATCTAGAGATATAACCTAAATTAAATAACTTGATTTTTTTTATTTTTTTCATAAAACTATTTTAACTTAATTTTGTAAACCCCTACGAATTCGCTATCATTTGGTTTTGAAAATTTCTTTTCCTCGGTTAAATATTTTTCCATACCGCCATAGTATGCCCCACGGCTAACATAATACATAGGCTCATTTAACACCTTCTGACTTATTATCTTTTCAAAAGATTCTACATCGGAAATTAACAATAGCTGTATATTGGGCTCATAACCCAAGTATCCTACAACTGCATCTTCTGGATTCCCATGATCGTTACGGATAACTACATTTGTATTTCCCTTCTCGGATTGTTTTTTTACGTAATCTATCGCTTCTACTACTCCGTATCCTGATGAAAAACCTTTAAAGTATTGACCTATATCTCCTCTCACTTGCCGCGGAAGAAACGAGGATGCTTTTTCAGGAGTAAACCAAATCAAGTAATTAGAAAATATGGTTCCTATAAAAATACCTAAGATCAAGAAATAAGTAATTGCTCGGTTTTTTAGATATAGATTATATATTCCCCATCCGGAAGCGATCAATAAGGGCACGGTTAGGAGTAACACGTGTCTGCTTGTAAAAAGTTTTGCATATAAAACTTCGTAAGTGAGAGGTAGAATAAACCATAAAATTATAGGGAAATATTTAGGCTTTTTCACTAAATAAAAGAATCCAATAACTGCTGCGGAAAATAAAAAAGGCGTTAAATAAAAAATTACCCAAACAGAGAGATTTGAAAAATTAGCTATCCAGTTTGCTACCGGAAAAGAAAATACTGACGACAAGGGATAGGTGTATTGATTGAGCAATTCTAAATGAATCACATAATACTCGCTCTGGAAAAGCGGTACGAACAACAACAAAGATACTAGAAATGAAAAGCCAATTACCTGTGTAAGCATTTTTTTATCTTTTGATATTTCAAATTTTGGAATAAAAGTTAGAGCAATCGCTGCAACTGGTAGGAATAAGTAAAAAAATGCAGAGGTTTTTATATACAAGCCAATTCCCACAATAAAACCTAATGCTGCCCCCAAAACCCATTTGGGATTTTTTAGAATTAGATAAGTTAGATAAAGACTCCAGATTGCGACCGTATTAATTGCACTATCTAGTAAGGCAAGCCTGTCAAAAAATAAATTAAACGGGGAAAGAACATAAAGTACAGCAACAAGTGCCGCTACTTTTCTATTCAGTGCTTCTTTTGTAAATAGGATGAGTCCCACAAGCGTAAAAAGTCCAAATATAATGCTTACGATTCTTGAACCAAGCAATAGATTGTTCACTGCGGTGCCGAAAACAGCAAATAGATATGGAAGTAACGGCTCCTTACCTATGAGAAGTGAGTAGGCCTTAAATACAGGCTCGTTATACTCATGCATTCCATATCTTATATAAGTTGATTCGTCGTTAAAGATTGGAATTAACTCCAGGTTAAAAAAACGTGTTATTAAATAAATGACGATGATTGCGGAAAAAAAATATAAGGGCTTAGTTTCAACTGGATCAAGCCATTTCCTAAGCATAAACAAATGGTATCAGAGTAAGAATGGTAAATCAAAAAGAAGCTATTTAATGCTTATTAACTCTATCTCAAACATTAGGGGAGTATTTGGGGGAATTGCTCCGGGTGCTCCTCTTTCTCCATAAGCTAAGCTTGAAGGAATGGTTAATTTTCTTTTTCCCCCAGCCTGCATTCCAATAAGCCCCTGATCCCAGCCCTGAATAACGCTTCCAGCTCCAACTTCAAAACTAAAAGTTTGTCCCCTATCATACGAACTGTCAAATTTTCTTCCGTCTAAAAATGTTCCCAGGTAATTTACTTCAGCAGTATCTCCCTTTTTTACAGCTGACCCTGATCCCACGGTTATGTCTTCAATTTTTAATTCTTTTACTTCTGGTTGATTATTCATAGTTGGTGTTGTGAGCTCTTCTGAATTTGTCTGATTAGCGTTGTCAGATCCTGATAGCACCTGACTTTTACTTTCTTCTTTGCCCGGCTTATTCGTGTTTACACTGTATACTATTACTGAACCAAGCGCTAAGAAACAAATGGTTAGAAATAGTATCAGATTTCTATTCACAGAAATTCATTATAGCACATAAAAAGCGCCTTGCATGAAGTGTTATAATTATAATCCATGAAAAAAATATTACTTCTGTTAGCTTTTTTCGCTCTTGCTCCAGAGGCATACGCTAAAACAACGACGACGGTTAAAGTGAACAATGATGTGTCTACCTCAGGCAATAACACTTCAACGGTAAAAAATGATATAACGATTGAAACAAACGGAAAAGTCACCCATTACTCATCTGACAAGTCTGAAAATATAGAAATAAGTTCAGTTGACGGAGTTTCTGAAATCAAAGTGAATGGAGAGACTGTTTCGCCCACTCCCGCTAAAGAACCAGGAGATAATGAGAAAAAAGATGAACAAGAAACAAACGCTAAAAATCTTCTTGAAAGACTTGAGGAAATCATTAAGAAACTTTTCTTCTTCTGGAACTAGCCTGACTCCTAAACATAAGATAATAAACCACTGGAATAAAGAAAAGCATTATTGTACCTGAGAATGTTAATCCGGCAATAATTGCCCCTCCTAACCCTCTCCACAAAGGATCTGACAGTGTTACCGGTAAAAGACCAAGAATTGCAGTAAAAGAAGTTAGTGCAATTGCCTCTAATCTACTCGCAGCGCCTTCTGCAATCCCTTCTTCAAAACTCATTTTGGTTTTTTCATTAGCCTGAATTTTATCAACAATCAGAATTGAATTTTTTACTACTATTCCAAAAAGAGCTAATACTCCGATAAGCGCCGGGAAAGATAAATAAGTATTGGTTAAGGCAAACATAATAAATACCCCTGAAATAGAAAGCGGAATTACTAAAAGTACTATAAAAGCTTTTCTAAAAGATGAGAACTGCAAAACCAGAGTTACTAAAATAAGCAAAAATGATAGTATCATTGCGATAAAAATAGTATTAAGGGAACTTTGATTTTCTTCATTTACTCCGCCGGTTTTCCATTCATATCCGCTTGGAAGATCTAAGCTTTCTGCAAATTTTTCAAGCTCTGCGTTCACATCCTGTATCCCATATCCTCCGGTTACAGAAGCCGTAACGGATAGTGTTCTTTCTCCATTTTCTCTGGTAATTAATGCGGGACTTGCCTGAAGTTCGATAGTGCCCAATGAAGTAACGGGGATAGAAGTTCCTATGCCCGTTGGAATTAAAAGAGAACCAATGGATTCTACGAATTGATCAGAGTCGGAAAATCTAAGCGTTATATCCTGTTCATCGTTTGAAGAAATATCAAATTTTACTGAATCCAATTCAAGTCCGCTCGCATATGTTCTTAAAGAAAGAGCTACCTGGTCCATGACAACCCCATTCTCAGAGAGTTTCTGCGGGTCCGGAATAAACGTTACTTTACTGGTACCCGGTTTTATAGACTTATCTACGTTTGCAACACCCGGTTTTTGCACTAGATAATTCACGATTTCATTCGCATACTGATCTAACACTCCTAAATCAGGTCCAATTAATTTTATTTGAATGTCTGAGCCTGCGGGAGGTCCTCCGCTTGGCTCTAAAACCGATATTTTTCCTTTTGAGTAGTTTTTAAAATCATTTCTGATTTTTGCAGCAATTTGTTCGGAGCTTTTCTTTTTATTATCGGATAAGGTCAAATTAAGAACGAACTCGTTAACATCACCTGAGGAAGCACCTCCAAATTCATCAGGAGACTGACCCATGTTTAGCGCAACTGTCTCAACATCCTCTTCTTTTCTTATTTGACTTAAGACACTTAATGCTTCATTTTTAGTCACTGATACACTTGTTCCTACCGGAAGTTCAACCGATACGATCAGCTGATCCGAATCTATCTTAGGAAAAAATTCATTTTTAACAAATCCCAGAGGAAGAAGCGAATAAGAAAAAACGCTGAATAATATAACGATCACAATTACAACTCTTATCCACCTTTTTGAAGCAAGTACTTTCCTTATCAAAAGTTGGTATTTAATTGAGACAGGCTCAAAACTTAATATTCCCTGATCTAAATATCTTCTGGCATTACCAGGATGAATAAATCTTTGCCTATCAATTCTCTCTAAAAGCAGGGTTCTTGTTTTAAAAGAAATAAAAAGTAATATTAGTAAAACTATAAAAATTAAAATAATCAGCGGACTTTTCCCTGCAATTAAATAAACAAAGGCAAAAATGGCCAGTAATCCCAGGACCCCAAGAAGCGCCCTAACTCTTCTTGGCATATTTGGATGAAGTAGGAATGTAATAACGGGAAGAGTTATAAACATCGCCACAAAGAAAGACGCTATAAGCGTAGTAGATACGACAATTGGAATTGGTTTTATAAATTCACCAATAATTCCTGAAGCCATCAGCAGAGGTATAAACGCCCAAACCGTTGTGAGGGTGGTTGTAGAGATAGCAACTATAAAATCTCTCCAAACCAGAAGTCCTGTTTCAAACGGAGAAAACTTTCCGGATCTATGATATGAAGTCATGGCAGAAATCACAACAATAGTGTCATCTACCAGAAGACCTAGTGCCAAAAGGAGTGAAAAGAAAGAAATAAAAGACAGAGCCACTCCGAATAAGTTCATTACGATAAAAGTAATAAGAAAAGTGATAGGAATAGACAAGGATGCAACTATGGCTTGTCTTATTCCTAGAAATATCAAAAGAGCCAAGAAAACCATGGAAATTGTTATGGTGAAATCTCTAATCAAACCATTGAACTGTTCATCAATCTGCTCCGATATATCTGAAACAGTAAATACTGCAAACTGATCATCATATTGCTTTAGAGCATCCTCAATTTCTTTATCGGCTGACTCTACTGTTTTACTGATGTCCGCGTTTTCGGTTTTAAAAATTGAAAAACTGACTGCCTGAGTAGCTTCTATTTTCTCGTTTGAAACATAGCTTTGCAGTTGAGAAGGTTTTGATTTTATTGAAATATTTGCCACGTCAGACAAATTAATAATGCTCTCTCCGCTTCTTATTTTTATCTCCCTGATGTCATCTATATTTGTAATTGTTGGGTCTATAGAGAGAGTGAATGAAGAATTATCAGTTCTAATATTTCCCGCAGGAAGTGAATTAGTTGCGCTTCTTATGGCGGCCATTATTAACGAAGGGTTAATTTGATAAGTTGATATCTGTTCCGGTTTAAGAAGTATCTGAATTTCCTGCTCTTCCAGCCCCGATACGCTTACTTCATCTACCAACGGGAGCCCGTCAAGTCTTTTTTCCAATTCTTTAGAAAAAGTTATCAATGAAGCAGTGTCTCCGCTTTTGCTAACCAACGAAAAAGACCAAACGGGAAATCTTTCAAAATCTATTTTTATGACGTTAGGATCGATTGCGTCATCAGGAATGCTAACAGAGTCTACAGCGCTTTTAACTTCCGTAACGGCTGTGTCAGCATCCACTCCCGATTCAAACTCAATTGTTATCATTGAAGCAGAGTCCCGGGACACGGAAGAATATGTTTTTATTTTCTGGACACTCCCCAATGAACGCTCGATTGGATCGGTTAAGAGCTGTTCAACATCCGATGGGCTTGTACCTGGGAACACAGTGGAAATAACTACAAGCGGAATCTTTATTTCCGGATTAAGACGTCTGGGAATATTCGTATAGCTAAAAATTCCAAAGCTTACTATCATAGTAAGCAATAAAACTAGAAGTCTTGGATTTTTTAAATATTTTGCCTGAATAGATCCGGTAAGTTTTCTGTCAAATCTTAAGTGTTTTAAGTATGAAGCATGTTTCATCAAATTAATTTACTATCTTTATCGGATCGCCCTGGATAACATTTCTATTTAGAATTACCTGGTCCGATTCAGAAAGTCCCTCTTTTACTTCTACATATCTTCCTAAAACTTCGCCTATCTTTACTCTTTTACTTAATGCTTTTCCGTCTTTTGCTATGAATACAAAAGCCTGGTCCTGAGTTTGGAAAACCGAATCGATCGGAATAAAAGGAATGGTACTTCCCGTGCTTGGGAAATCAATTGGAATTTCTATTGTTACATAGCCTTTATCGGAAACGTTTGAGCTGAATTTTTCCGAAATACTGTATTGAGCTGAATAAAGACCCCCGTCGGTTGCTTCCTCCGAAACATAAAAAGGAACCGCGGTATAAGCCTCATCACCAAACCTTAAAGTGCTAGGACTTGCTTTTGATATTCCCATAGACATTTCTCTTGAAAGGAGAACTACGGCAATAAGGCTTTGACTATCTCCTTTTATTTGAGCTAAAGGAGTTCCAGGGCTGACCATTTGGCCGGGTTTTACATAAATTCTTTCAATAACCCCGCTGAAAGGCGCAGATGGAAACATTATTGCCTCATTTATTTGTGCTAATACTACGCTTAATCGAGAAACTTCTTTGTTCATTTTTAATGCTTTTTCTTGAATTTCCAGTTGTTTTAATGCAATGTCTTTAGAAATATTAGATATTTGCGCTGGAGCATTAGAGTCTGATACCGAGTACTCTGTATTTTTTAAAGCATTTTCTAGTTGGTTATTTCCTGACATAAGTTGACTTCTTAATTGCTTTGTTTGCAATATTGCATCATCATTTATTCCGCCTATATTAGAAGCTTCATCTTCTGCCTGCTGAGCCTCAAGAGTAGTGAGTGTTTGGTTATTTAAACCAATCAATGACCGTGTTGATTCAAGGGATTGATTGCTTATCGCTCTTAACTCATCAGAATTTTTATCAGATTTCTCAGCTAACTCTTTTTGCTTACTGATTAAGTCATTACTAGTTTCATATGTATCTAGCGCGTTTTTATATTGAACGTGGGCGAGCTGTCTTTGTACTGAAAAAGCATTCCCTCCCTGATAGTTAGTTGACATGGAAACCAATCCATGTCCCCTTACAACTTCTTGACCGACCTCAACGTTGATTGACTGAACAACGCCGGGAGAAAGCGCTACAACTTTTACAACTCCTGATTTTTCAATTTGTGCCTGAACGGTTATTTTAGGAGACTCTCCTATTACATAAGTCTCTACAGATTTTGTAGGAAGTGATGTTTCCTCAATCTGTACCTTTGGACGGGACATAAAACTACTTATCATAATTAAAATTAAAAGTAATCCAAGTAAAGATGTGGAAACTAAAAGAGGCCTTCTCTCCACAACAGTAAAAACTCTTTTGTAGTATACCTTTCTGTTGCTGTTAAGAAATCTGGCGCGAGAATTTAAATCTCTTTTAAAATTTTTGAATAAATTCATGACTTGAGGGATTTATTACCCTAGGGGCAGATGAGGCAGATTGAAGCTATTCTAGCAAAAATAGATTGCTAAAGCAACCTAATTCCTATGTAAGTCCGGGAAAGTAATCCGTTTTTATAAAATGCTCAGAAACACCAGAAATTGATAAACCTGCTGCGGTTCCCGCTGAAGAAGCAAGGGGAATATTACCCAAACAGCCGGATCCGACAAAACCAGCTTTACCACCACAGTTTGAGAAAGTATCTAGCCAAGCAGGGTGGGCAAAAGGAGTTAAAAAGACTCCATATGATGGTAGCAGCTTTAGCTAAAAGATAAATTTAATTCTTCCGTCTTAGAAATGCGGGCTATTGTCCTGAGCGGAGTCGAAGGGGATGTCCCAGACAGGACTAGTTCTTAGCTTCAAATATCACTAAAAACACCTATCAAGGACATATCTAAATTATGTCTGCGTATCAAGTATGGGTTTTTGCTTATCTTCGGGTAATTTGCCAAGCAATCTTAGCCTCAATAACTCAGTATTAGTCAAACCATATATTTCAGCAACTTGAGAAGTTAGTCCATCAAATATAACGCTATTCATAGCCCCCAGATACTGATACACCTTGATCTAAATCATCTAATAATGGCATTATTTCTTTTCCATCATAGCTCATCACCATAGCAATTCCATATCTTTTTAGGGTATCTTTTAATTTATCTACATCTCCATCATCGCGAGGCATAAAATAACCAATCATTGCAAATCTTAAACCATCCATTTCAGCAATAAATGCAGGTCTTGCTTCTAAACTTGGATATATACCTACTTCTGGATGCTCCTCTTCTATGTCCCAATGGTCTTCTTGAAAATAACCTGATATATATTTTTTACCAAGTAAAACTTCAAATGTTTGTCCTCTATTGAAAAAAATCGCTGCAGTAAATTTATCTGGTTGAAGTCCAACACTATTCATGTCAAATTTTACACCTGGAGTTTGATAATCAAATAGAGGCTGTAATGCAGCAAGCCTCTGCTCAAACTCTTGGACATAAGGATTTGGAACTAACCTCTCAGCAGGAGAAATTCCAATACCTGTCAGACTTTCTTGCCTATCTGGTTGTAGCATGTGGGGTATTATATCAAATTAAACGTTCTACAGGCGGGAATGTCCCAGACTTCTCTTGTTTTTAGCTTCAAATAATGGGGACTATTTGTATTTGGGGACATATTTGGGGACGGTCCTAAGAGAGATTGTTATAGCAATCTAAAATCAAAGCAATTTGGGATAGTAAAAGATCAGGAATTTAGAATTAAAACTACTTATTATTTAGATTGTCCTGATTTGATTCCTGAGGACCGTCCCAAATAACAAATAATAAATAACTAACTAATAACTATGTAGGAAATGCAACAAAAAATGAAAATGGGTGGATTATCGGCTTCCCAAGTTAATTCTTCTGCCTTAGAAAGGACGGGAGATGTTTTATAGTGCTTGCCCTGATTTTCTGAAGGACGAAATTATAACACGCTCATGCACCAGGATAATCCTTGAGGATCGGGTATTTTTTGACAGTTATTTCTTACTATTTCTTTATCTTTATCCCAATCCAATATCCCATATCCAATTTGTTTGAAACAACTTTCTCTGTTAGAAGGATCTGCCATCAGACAAAAGTCAATCATTTTTTGGGTGTCACCGACAAAACGATATGCCAAAGAGGAGACAACGCCAGTAATGCAATTATCCTTGAAGCGAGGAGAAGGCATAAGTCCGCAATCGTTTTTCATAGTCATCAAAGAGGCAGTAAAGCCGACTTGATTTGTGCCAATTGTTCTAAAACATCTTTCCTGATATTTCTCGGGGATCTTAAGACAAAGCTGCGCAACTTTTCGCCAGTCTTGGCTTGAGATTATCGCAAAATAAGAACTCTGATACTGCCAACAGACAGCCTGGTGTTTTTCTTCGAGTGCATTGCACGGGTAAAAAGGGTCATCTTCTTTTATGTAAATGCTTTTGTGGTCAAATGAAGTAGAGCTTGAAGAATTTTCCATAAATATTCCTGTGTAGCATCTTTCCTTAAGCTTTTGGTCTTTTATTGTGTCACAAAGTTTTAAAGAGTCAAAAAGTTCCATTTCTGTAACAAACATTGCTGCATGTCCCAAGCCATGAAAGCATTCATTATATTCTATTGGTTTTTGATAATCACGCTCACTTCCGCAAACTTTAGCAAAATCTTTTTGCAAGTTAAATGCTTTCTCCCCTTTTTTTTCCTTAAGATATGCTTCCAAAGTTCCATGGTAACATCCTCCATGACATGTAGAATCACACTGGGAATAAACTTTAGCAATACTTCCTAGTTTTTCGTATTCCAGACGTGAAAGATAGTGAGTTACCTCATGACACCTGGCATAAACTTGCGGATATTCTTCATTCGCCTTAAAAATTTCAAGATTTTTAGATAGCCCTAAATTCTCATATAAAGCTCCTGCTGCTTCCCTATAACAACTATCCCGTCCTCCCAAGTCATAACAAACTTTTAACTGATCTCTGACATAGTTTGCCGGATCCTCCCCTACCTGTAAATTCTTAAAGTTAAAAGTAACCTTTTTGTTATATTCCCTAATAAGTCTATTTACGTTTTCCAGACATTCTGTTTGCGTTTGTGGGAAGCCCGAACAGACTTCTTTTGATTTCTCAAACCAACCCGGCACCTCCTGAAAAACAAGCTCTCCAGCTCCCGCCTTAATACACTTTGAAATATATTCATCTATGCCTATTTTTTGGCAGCCATCAATAATCTGCCTGACATCTCCTGTTCCTGCCAGGGAAAATCCTAAAGAATCAAAACATCCTTCTTTAAAAGGTTGGGATGGAGAATTTGAGCATACTCCTATTACTTCATCAAATCCCATCTTAAACCTCCCCATAAGAAGAGATGGCTGATTCCTTCCACATTCAAAAGAATATGCGTAAGCGAAGTTTTCTTCTAATTTATCGCAGGGATAATAGGGGTCCGTAGCTTTGAAAAATGAGCTTGAAGCAGATCTTATAAATTCCATAAAAACTCCGTCAAAACAATACTGATTCCCCGAAGAAAGTTTTCTGCAGTCATAAAGTGCTTTTTCTAAATCAATAGTTGAGTGATATGATGCGACTCCATGCCCTATTCCATGAATACAGCTTGCCACAGGCCCAGAGTTCTTCCTTCCAAGCTTAAGGCAGGCTTCCTCCGCCTTATCAAGATCATTTAGGCTTTTAGCAAAAGCTTTGTCCAGAAATCCATGGTAACAGCCGAAGGCAAAATCAGAAGTGCAGTTTTTAATATTTTCAAATCCTTTTTCTTCATAAAGCAAAAGTCCTGACAAATGAGCAAGATCATGAATAGCGCCAGTTGACCCCCCCTCTCCTTTAAAAGTCGTCTGTATATATTCCCATGATTTTGATGCTCCTTGGCTTTTCCCTATTTTCCTAAGCTCCTCTTCTTGTTTCTCGTATGAAGACTTTTTAAAATTCTCTTTGTTTGGCAAAATAATTTTTGTTTGAGTTGTGGATTTTGAGTTAAAAACATTTTTAATTTTTGCAAGAATGTTTGAAACAAAATTTCTGACCTTTTCAACAACCGACTCATTTTTTTGAGAAACTTCGGGGGAAGATTCGCCTTGTTCCACCTGCTCTCCTTCTTCCGAAACTACGCTTAAAACTCCCCGATAATGAGGGTATAAGTGGTCGTGGAATTTCCACACACCTTTCTTTGTTGGCTTAAAGACCCAAGACTCTCCGGGCGCGATTATTTTTTTTGGATCAAACTCTGAGTACAATTCATGCGTAGGATGGGTATTGCTTGCCGGCCATCTGGAGCTCTGATCTTTATTTAGAAAAATAACTGATTGATTCGGATCAACTGAGACTTCCTGGGGTTTAAATCCATCCGGCGTCATTTCTATAATTTGAGTTTCAGAGTGAGCAAAAATTTTAATTGGGAAAAGGAAGACTATGGAAGAAATTAGAATCAGTACGAACTTTAACATAAGCATGAATATACAATTTATTGAAGCAAATTTCCAGAGGAAGAATTAACGTCCGAATATGCTCGTAATGCTGTACCAAACTCTTTGTAAGAAATTTTGTTTTGAGGAAACGCCTAGAGTCGGAGTGCTATAGGGAGGAGTTTCGTATGGCGGAGGTGTACCGTAGGTAGGAGTAGCATATTCAGGAGTTCCGTAAGATGGCGTGCCATACGAAGGAGTTCCGTAGCTTTCCGAAGGAGTTCCGTAGCTCCCAGATGGCGTAGGATAGTAATAACCGCTTGGTGTTGGATATGTATAACTTCCGCTACCAGGCGTCGGATATGAATATCCTGTGCCTGGTGTTGGATAAGTATATGACGGCGTTGGATAGTAATAGGTGCTTGGTGTTGGATAAGTATAACCAGAGCCAGGCGTTGGATAAGAGTAAACTCCGCCAGGGGTTGGATAAGGATAATTGCCGACACTAGGTGAAGGATAATTATAAGGTGTCCCCGGACTTGGATAGGAGTATCCTGAACCTGGCGTTGGATACCCATAGACAAAGCCTGGCGTTGTATATGGGCTGGGATATGTAGTAGGCGATGGATAAGTATAATTACTGGTTGGTGACGTGTAACCGCTCCCCGGAGTATAGTAAGGCGTAGTGTAAGTTCCGCCAGGCGTGTAATAGCTTGGAGTGGAATACGAAGGAGTCGGATAGTTTGGCGTAGAGTAAGGAGTAAAATAGCTTGGTGTTGTATAGTTGGATCCCTCTGGAGGCGTATAGTAATTGGGTGTTGAATAAGGCGTATAGTAATAAGGTGTTGAATACGGTGTTGGCGTGTAGTAAGTCGGCGTTGAATAGCTAACCGGAGTGGAATAATTACAATCAATGGCATCTCCAAATTGCCGACAACCACCAGAAGGCGTTGTATAGGGTGGAGGGCTAGAGTATACGACCGGTGTTGGGTAAGTTCCCGGAGTGTAGTAAGACGGCGTAGTGTAGCGAGGTGGAGGCGTGTAGTATGACGGGCTTGTATATGTTGACCCCGGAGGCGGGGTGTAGTAAGTTGGCGTTGAATAAACAGGAGGCGTATAGTAGACAGGGGTGGAATAGCCTCCGCCTGTGTACGGGGTATAGTATTGAGGCGTAGTATAGGTAGGAGGTGTAGAATAGCTAGGTGTTGTATAATTCGATCCCGCTGGAGGCGTATAGTAATAAGGTGTTGAATATTGGGGTGGTGTGTAATAATAAGGCGTTGTATAACCGCTTCCTCCTGGCGGCGAGTAATAAGTTGGCGTTGAATAAGTAGGCGTTGGATATTCCCCTGTCGGAGTTGAATAGTTACCCCATGGTGTGTAGTAATTCGGTGTTGCATAGACACCATAGATCGGATCGTTTATGTTGTTATGATAGGTAGGGGTTGAATACATTCCGGGTGTGTAATACTGAGGAGTTGTATAGGTAGAACCTTCGGGTGGCGTGTAATAAATTGGTGTAGTGTAGAAACCAGTAGTAGGAGGAGTTACATATTCAATATTTGTCGGCGGAGTGTAATATGTCCCTGGAATATATATTTCTGGCGGACGAGGAGCATCATCATTAAACCCAGGACATGAAGCAGGATTTGCATCACAGTAATCATAACACCCCGCAGGAGAAGTGCATCCTCCCATTGACTTAACCGGCGCGTGTGTAACTTCAGATCCGGGCGTGTAATAAAGATATGGGCTATATTCATCAGTTGGCCTAGCTCCGCTTGGATCAAATCCTGAACACGCCTTATTATCCGGATTTTCTTTACAGAAATCATAACACCCGCCTGGTGTTGTACAATTGCCCATCTCTGGCCTTGGTTCAAAGTGAGCATTGGGAACCTCCGGATCTATACCTGGTGGTATTGAGTTATCGGCTATGCAATCATTTCCGTCCCAGAACCTATCTGAACCTACGCAAGCTGCTGCCTTCTCTGTATCCCCAACCGCAGTGCATAATCCGCCCGGACCATGATACTCCCCCTCGGAACATTCCATAGGAACATAAGCCCCGCTTGAACCCGGAGCATATGCTCGGCAAGAATTTGGATTTTGGTCACAGTAATTCCTACAAGACTCTTCACTATTGCATCCACCAGGTCCTGCAAAGGTGCCTCCGGGAGCAAATCTGGAACACTCCCCATAATTTGCAGGATCAGAGCAGTAAGCGCTGCATGTCTCGCCTGTTTGACATCCACCTGGACCCTGAGTCGTTGTTCCGCCCTGGAGTCCTACCTGATTTGCAAATTCGCTACATTTCTCCGCATTATCCTGATTAGAGCAAAACTCTGAGCAACTCTTAGCTGAATCACAACCCAAAACTTCCTTCGCAACAGTTAAATATTGCCCGCTTGTTGGATCATCAACATAACCTCCCGGAATACTATTTCTTTTCGCATAAGACTCGCATTTATCAAAGTTATCCGGTTGGGAACAAGCTTCCCTACAGCTTTCCGAAGAATTACAGCCTAATTCATTTTGCGTCTCTTCCCATAGCTCATCGTTGCCATATGTTGTTATATCATCACGATAAAAACCGTTTTCTTTGGCAAAACTTGCACAGCTGTTGTAATTTATGGGATCTTCACAATAATTAGTACATTCCTCCAAATTCTTACATCCTCCCAAGTCATCAATAGGATAATTAAAACTAGACGATGCTACTCCGTCTGTTGCTTGAGGTGGAGGTTGAGGGGATGTTGTTTGCGAGAAAACAGTATTTACATATAAAAGCAGAAAAATTAATACTGTAAGTACAATAAGCACCAATCTTTTGGTATTCGAAAATAATAAATTAATTAACATACTATTTTTATTTAGCAACTACAAATGGGTTTTTGTAAGTTTCAAATGGATTCACATATTGAGTCTTTTTATCAAAAGGGTTTTTGTATTCTGTTTTTGTAGAAACTTTTGGTCCGCTAGACAGATTTGGCAAAGGTTTTTTGAGAATTAGAAAATAAAATATTATCCCAGCAACAATAATTAATAGTAAACCAAGAACTATAACAGTACGTTTCTTGTTTGAAGCCATGGGTGGAATTGGATTCATTTTTTTACCTACACTGTAATTTAGGTCACAATTCCTAGTGCTTGTCAAGGGGTAATTTTTGAATCTTACTTAAATAAGAAAAATATTCCTCTTCTAATTTTCCTAAATCATAAATAAATAACTTTTTCCCGGAATATCCAATTAGGCCTTTTTCCTGAAGTTTTTTAATTTCCCTGGTAACTGATTCCCTAGCCAAACCTGTTTGAGAAGCAATTTGCCTATGCGTTAACTGCCAATCAAAAGTAATAAAGCTCTCATTCTTTTGACCAAATCTTCTGGTATATATAATTATAGAAGTTGTTACTCTACAAAAAGCATCTCCCAAAAGCAGAGCTTCCAGCTGCGTAAAAAATCCGTCAAAACCAAGATATATTCTTTTTACAAGATCAAAAAGGATATCGGGATTTTTATCAAGAAACATTTTGAAATCTTTTTTGGGAGCGAAATATCCTTTCACCCCGGTTATTGAACCAAACGTGTATTTATTTTTTAAATCAAAAACCAGAGGCATAGGAAAAATAGAATGCTGTTTATAAATATTTAGCGTTATTTGACTATTTTCCCCAGAAACGCTAAACATTCTTACAACTCCATTGGTCAAAAAAAATATTTTTTTATCCGTTGGCTTTAGAATTGTTTCTTCTTTAAGAAAAGACTTTTGTTCAAATTTTTTAAAGAATGAGTACAGTAACTTTTGGATTTTGGGATCCATAAATTTAATCTTATGGTGCTTGAGAAGTTAGACTTGAAAGACATGTTGAGCTAAATGGCTGCTCGAGCTTCTTACAAATTATCTCTTTTTCATCTTTTTTAATTGGGTCAGATACTATTTGGCCAATTAAACCCTGGTAGCATTCCTGTTTAAGATCTAAAGGCACTTGAGAACAAATGGAAATTGCCTCCGATCTTCCACCAACAGAGTAGAAAGATCCTGCATTTACCAGTACGCATTTATTATACCAATCCGGTCCCACCTGCTGACATAATTGAAAAGCCATAGCAGGATTTCCAAGAGTTAAAGGATGAATTTGTCTTGCTATATTATCCATGCACCACTCTGTATACTGTGCGTTTCCAATTTCCTGACAAATTTGGGTTGTCTTTACCACATCTCCATTATTCATCTGATAAATTCTTGCGGCTTGATTAAGCCAACATCCTTTTTGATATTTTTCTCCGAAGTAATTGCATGGAAAATATGGATCATCTGAAAGCCACTCTCTCTTAATTTCTTTGCCGGTTCCCCAATCGTGAACTCCAAATAAATTCTCCATAAACGCGCCATTATGACATGAAGTAAGGGCTTCAGGGAAATCCGTTTCTTTTTCGTATAAATCGTCGCAGGTCTCGAGTGCTTTTGGCAAATCATATTCCCACATAGCAAGGATTGCGTGTCCAGCGGCGTGAACGCATTGGAAATATCTAACAGGAAAAGCTTTACACCTATCTGTCATTTTGGTTATTGCTTCAAACCCCTCACCCGATGCGGCCTCAATTATTGCTCCGTGGTAGCAAGCATAAAGAAAATAATCTTTGCATTTAAGTATAGACTCGGTTCCGTATTTTTGGTATGCATAAAAACCAATCTGATGAACTACTAAATGGCCTTCACCTGTATGAGGAAGGGTTGAGTGCTCTAAAATCTCGAGTGCCTCTTCTACGTCAACCCGCTCAACCAATTTTCTTGCGGCTTTAAGCCTGGCATCCTGATCTTTTGAGGTCAAAATTATTTTTAGTTCAGGAGGATCTTCTTTTTTTACATCAGCTGCCGGGGTTTTATCTCCAAGTATTTTTTTTGAATCAAATGATAACCCTTTTCCTTCCCCTATCCAAAGGGTGAGAAGTATCAGCCATATAACTACTACAGCTCTAAACAACATAAGAACTTTTCAAAAAGAGTATAAACAAAAGCTTTCCTTTCATCAAGTCTTAATTTAAAGAAAACTCATTAATGTTTAATGTTCTTTGCAAGAACTACGCGAAAAGATTCACTCAATTCCCCTGCCGTAGTAATGCGGCCTGTCCGCCATTGTCTGCGACTTCAGGCGCTGACAGGTGGAGGATATCCCAGACAAAACCTGTTCTTAGCTTCAGTTCTTATTTATCCTATTTACCCTGAGTTTACCCGAAGGGAGCGTAGTCGAAGGACTAAAACACCTAAGAGAAATCTAGACTTTCTATAAATATTGATTGCATATTTTATTTTTTGTGATATATTTGTCTTAGAAAGCGGGTGAGGCAATGCCCACCATTTTCGAAAAAAAGAAACCCTCAGCAAAAAAATTAGGACCAATTAGAGGAGGCATACTGCTTCTTATATCAAAATTGGTTTTGACTGTAATTTTCTTAGATGCCATCTATTATATTTTCTTCTATTTCTTAAGTATTTGGTTTAATACACCTCTTGCGTGGCAAGATACTATATCCGTAAGTCTTTTAATTATTCAATTCTTTATTGATATGATTCAGATAGGATTTATCGTATATTTGATTCTTAGCTGGTCGCATACTACTTATTATATCGACGGAGCGCATTTGATTAAACACAGTGGGGTAATGAACATTGAAGAGGATGTTTATGATTTGGCAACTGTCCGATCAGTAGAAGTACATCAGTCTTTTATTGGAAGAGTTTTAAATTTCGGAGATCTAATACTTAAAACCAGCGCCTCAGGAGGATATCAGGTAGTTGTAATTTTAAAAGGCGTTTCCAAGCCAATACACTGGGAAAGAGAAATTAAGAATTATTTCTAATTCTTCTGCCTCAAGAATGCGGGGATGTCCCAGACTTCTTCGTCTGTTTCTTCTCCCTGCTGAGTTGGAGGGTTAGGCTGTGTTTGATTTTGATTAAAATTAACTCCCGGAGGATTTGAATTCGGGGTTTGCTCCTGAGGCTTTTCTGATTGAGTATTTTGTTGACTCGAATTTTCGTTTTGGAAATGATGCGGAGCCACAAACTCACGAAGTGTTTGACGCGTACTATCAAATCCTGTAGCGATTACTGTAATTTTCATCTGATCTCTCATGGTCTCGTCAATTGTTGCTCCAAAGATTATATTTGCGTCACTGTCCGCTGCTGAAG
>CAZSXQ010000006.1:0-27462 GCA_964611415.1 uncultured Gammaproteobacteria bacterium | reverse complement strand
TTCTTGGAAGCGTAGGCCTTGACAACTAGCAGATCCTATGATAGAGTGCTAATAATATGGAACGGGTAGTCCCCATAATACCGATAAGAGACGGAATAATATTTCCCAATACAGATTCAGTTTTGACTTTTGGCAGACCAAAAAGTCTCGCAGCCCTAGAGATCTCATTTTCTCAGGAAAGAATAGTCTGTTTTGTCTTGCAAAAAAGCGCCAGAGTAAACGATCCCAGCCCTTCAGATATATATAGAACTGGAACCCTTTGCAGAATTGAACGGATGATTAAAGCTGAGGGAGAAATAAATGCTCAAGTTAGAGGTATTTCAAGGGTAAAAATTAACTCTTTTCATGAGAATGAGAATTTCCTAATTGGTCATGTTGAGGAACTTCCGGAAGATACAACTGATACGCCTGAAATAAAAGCACTTTGCAATCATCTGACGAATGAGTTTAGACGAGCTATGAATCTGGGGAAAACTGCGGATTTCTTAGTATTCATGAATATAATGTCTCCTGATAATCCCTCAACACAGCTAGCGGATTTGATCGCGTCAGTTTTGGATTTAAAGCCTTCTCAAAAACAAGAACTTTTAGAAACAGTTGAGATAAAAGCACGCCTTGAAAAAGTTTCGGAATTCTTAGCAAAAGAAATAAAGGTGCTAGAGCTTGAAAGAAAAATTGCTTCAAAAACTCAGGAAAGATTTGAAAAAGGTGCGCGGGAGGTAATGCTTAGAGAGAGACTTAAGACTATTGAAAAAGAATTAGGTGAATCCGATGAAGATAATGAAATAAAAGAGCTCCTGATGAAAATTAAAGAAGCCGGAATGCCTGAGGAAATTGAAGAAAAAGCTAGAAAAGAAGCTAAAAAATTAGCACAAATGGCTCAGTTCAATCCAGAAGCAGGATATATTAGAAATTATCTGGATTGGCTGATTGATCTTCCCTGGAGCCGCGAATCTCAGACTAAGCTTGATATAAAAAACGCTGAAAAAGCACTAGATAAAGATCATTTTGGCCTAAAGGATGCGAAAGAAAGAATTGTTGAGTACCTGGCTGTCCAAAAGCTGGCAGGAAAAATGAAAGGTCCGATTCTTTGTTTTGTAGGCCCACCGGGAGTAGGAAAAACATCTATTGGAAAATCTATTGCTCATTCTCTGGGACGCGAATTCGTAAAAGTTTCATTGGGAGGAATAAGAGATGAGGCGGAAATCAGAGGACATAGAAGAACATATGTAGGAGCTTTGCCTGGCCGTATAATACAGGGAATAAAAGACGCAGGAACTAAAAATCCTGTCTTCATGCTTGATGAAATAGATAAGGTGGGAGCAGACTTCAGAGGAGATCCTTCCTCAGCCCTTCTTGAAGCACTCGATCCCGAACAAAATTCTGCTTTCTCAGACCACTATCTGGAAGTTCCTTTTGATCTTTCAAATGTTTTATTTATCACGACTGCAAACGTACTTTATACAATTCCTCCTGCACTTCGTGACAGATTGGAAGTTATTAATTTCGCAGGATACACCCATGACGAGAAATTTAGAATTGCAAAAGACTTTTTAATTGAAAAACAAATGGAAACGCACGGTCTTACAAGTAAAGAAATAGAGATTACCGATGGCGGTTTGAAATTTATAATAGAACATTATACAAGGGAAGCCGGTGTAAGAAATTTAGAGCGCCAAATCGCAGCGTTGCTTAGAAAAGTAGCAAAAATGGTAGCAGAAGGAAAAAAGAAAAAAATTGAGGTGACATCCAAAAATGTTACCAAATACCTAGGCCCAATTAAAATTAGGGGGAGCATTATTGAGAAGAAAGATGAAGTAGGCATGTCAACAGGCTTGGCCTGGACGGAGGCCGGCGGAGACATACTGTTTATTGAAGTTGCCCTTATGCCTGGAAAAGGAAGCCTTATTCTCACAGGTCAGCTCGGGGATGTTATGAAAGAGTCATGTCAGGCTGCGATGTCGTATATAAGAGCACGCGGAATTGAATTGGGTCTTTCTCCTAAGTTTTTCCAAAAGATAGATGTTCACATACATGTTCCGGAAGGAGCTGTGCCAAAAGATGGCCCATCAGCAGGAGGAGCGATAACTACAGCAATTGTATCAGCTCTTACTAAGATTCCAGTTAAAAGAACAGTCGGAATGACCGGAGAAGTGACTTTAAGAGGGAGAATCCTTGAAATAGGCGGAGTTAAGGAAAAAGTTATTGCAGCTCACCGCGCAGGACTTAAAACAATACTTCTTCCAAAAGATAATAAGAAGGATTTGGTGGATGTTCCTAAAGAAGTGATCAGAGATTTGGACTTCAAATTTGTCTCTCATATGGATGATGTTTTAGATCTTGCCTTAACAAAACCAGTAAAGGCTGAGAAAGAGCATGTGTCAGCACGTCCGCTTCTGCATGCGCAAACCCCCTACCAAGCAGACTAAAATTTCTCCAATGTCATTCTGAGTGAAACGAAGAATCTTGATCCTTCACTTTGTTCAGGATGATATGCAGACTATTGACATAAGTCTGCAAATGTGTCAACAATTAATTATATGGCAAAAAGAAGAACAAAAAGATCAACAGCATCTAGAACTAGTGCAGGCTGGGCTGGATTTACTCCATTTCAATTAGTGGTTATCTTCTCGGTTTTCCTCATCTTCGCAATTTTCTATTTAATGTAAGTATCTTGAGTTGCCATTGATAGATCTGTAGATAACTCCGTGCTATACTCAAGTTATGGAAGCAATCGTTATTGCCAGATTGTTTTACTCATCTTCTTTAGATGCCGATTTACCTTCAAGTCTTTGAAAATATTCCCTTCTAGATTGTTCTGCGATTCTTAGAAAATCGGATAGATCATTTGGAAATGGCGGATAACCTGCCTCATCTACTACTCTGTCTATTTCTTGTTCATCTCCAAGAACTTCTGTTTGCACTTGAATTGCTCCTTCCGGCGTCACTATTTCCACATCTTCATCTTCATACCAGCCAAAATCCACCATTTCCCAATCCCTTACCAGCTCTCGTTCTTGCGGAGTAAGCTCCCACATTGTTCCATGAACTTCTTTTCCATTTGCAGGTCTGATTACATATGTTAAGAAATTTTCATCCCAATTTCTACGTATTTCTTTTTGCGGAGAAAGGGGAACTGGTGCGGAAGAAACAACTCTGTCAGGAATCTGATCTAATCTCTGTAAGCAAAGTTCCCAATCTTTTAGAACAGCGGGTTTCCCAACCAGATTTTGGCTTCCCGTAATTGCCTCCATCATTCTAGAATCGCTATTCGCTCCATATCCAAAGTATAAAACCTTATCCATTTTACGAGATTTTTTGTTCTTGTTTGAATTTTTCTACTTCTTCCTGCACAAGATTGAATAAATTGGGGAATCTAGAAAGTAAAAATCTTTCGACCTTCTGACCGCTTTGATCTTCTAAATCTAATCTCTCAAGTTCTTTAATATCCTCCTCTGTTAAAGCAGCAGAAATCTTAAGGTAAATTGTGTCTAAAAGACTTTCAAACTTTTCTCCTGCGCTATTCATATTAGCTATCATTATTTATAATTCCTCCCAACATTTGATTTAGTCTTAATTCTGCCATTAGAACACTTACCTTGGGGACTTTTATTCCTGTTGACTCCAACAATCTTCCTGATTTATCGATCTGTATTCCTTTGTTAAAGGATCTCACAGATTTAAAGTATCCATCATGCAACTCATTATAAAAATCAGGATTTTGTTGCCTGTATTCATTCACTGTCCGGTTTATCTCATCTTCTTCTTTTTTAGTATCACTTGGTAAGTTTTCATTCACCATCCGACTCATTTCATTTAATTTATTTATCAAATTAGTTAAATTAGTTAAATTTTGAGTGAGCGTTCCTTGATCTGGTGCTGAGACCTGCCCTGGTGGGTTTAAATTACCAAGCTGATCGTGCGGCGGGCCCATTGGATTGATCTGATCATATGGACTGGGATAATTTGACGAACTAAATTGCTCTGGTGCTAACTGTTGTCCAAGTTGTAATTGAAATAAATCGTCAACATTCTGCCCTCCTGGTGGAAGAGGAATTGTAAGTGTTAAAGTATTTTCTGCCATACTATAAATATATGAAGGGACAGACTCTGTACTGTAAACAATTTCCGGTATATCACCATGATCTTCGCTAACTCCTGATGCCTTAGGGATATCGCCAATTTGCGTGCCAATACCAGAAGCTATACTCATTAGAGGTAACGCTGTCGCTATTACTGTTCTCCTCAATCTTTTTCGCCAGTTTGGAGTAGCCTTACTTAGTTTTTTACTTTTTTCTGAAATATCAGTCTGCTCTTGAGGCAAAATACTTACTTCCTCAGCAGTTTTATCAGTATTAGTATTTGTCATCTTCCTCGTGCAATTGTTATTAAATTATCTCTTACTTCTTGGATTTGTTTATCATTATAGTAATTAGATATTTGCTCTTTTTGTTTTTCCGCTAAGTTTAAAAACTCGTATTCATTATACAATAAACCATCAACATATCCTGAAATAGGATGTATTTCAGGAGCCTTTTCTGTAAATGCGCGAAGCTTTTTCCCATCTGACGTTCTTACATCAACCTCAGTTAATTCTCTCCATACCCCTATAAACTCCCATTCTTTTATTTTCTGGAAATCGTCTTCAGAAATTTCCCACAAAACACCATTTACCATTCCTTCTCCTTTTTTTAAGGTGTAAGAATTAAACTGATTCCCCCAGATTTTTAGAAGAACAGTTTTTGCAGGTTCTGGAATTTGATCAAGGGATTGATATGCTAGCCTATAACCTTCAATAATAGCACCCTGTCCACTTGGTAAAGCCCCAATTATCTGACTGATTTTATTACTGCTCCTATTCGCACCGTAACCAAAAAATAATAATTTACTCATAAAACAATTATAACAAACTATTTTAGGATAGCGACATTTTTTGTGACGTTACTGAAATAGAGTACCCCGTACCGGAGTCGAACCGGTGATCTCAACCTTGAGAAGGTTGCGTCCTAGACCACTAGACGAACGGGGCTTAGCGTTAATTTTACCTCAAAATGAGCTTCAAATCCAGTTAAGACTGTGTAATTGTTAAGGAGTAGCAGTTTTAGTATAATTTAAGAGTGAATAAAGTTCATCTCTCCGTTGTTATCCCTTCTTATAATGAAGCAGGTAATCTGCGGAAAGGAGTTTTAGATAAAATTGATCATTATCTTTCCCACCAAGCCTATTCTCATGAAGTAATTATCGTTGATGACGGCTCAGATGATGGCTCTTTTGAGTTTGCGGAAAAATTTGCCAAGGAAAATAAGAACTTCAGGGTAATCAAAAATAACCATTTGGGAAAAGCAGGCGCAGTTGCTTCGGGCATGCTTCAGGCAACAGGTGAGATAAGACTTTTTACAGACATGGACCAGGCAACTCCAATTGAAGAGGTGGAGAAGCTCTTGCCCTTCTTTGAAAAAGGATTTGACGTGGTAATTGGTTCCAGAAATACTACTAGAAAAGGCTCTCCGTTTACCAGAAGAGTAATGTCCAGAAGTATGATGGTTCTTAGAAAAGGAATGGTAGGATTATTTGATATCCAGGATACTCAGTGTGGATTTAAAGCTTTTACAAGTACGGCCTCGGAAAAATTATTCAAAAGAATAAATGATCTTCATCATGGGTTTTCTAAAATTTCCGGGTCAAATGTGACCGCCGGTTTTGATATAGAGCTTTTGTATTTGGCGGAAAAGATGGGATTTAAGATTAAAGAAGTTCCCGTAGAATGGCTTTACGTAGAAACCCGAAGAGTAAGTCCAGTAAGTGATTCCATAAATGGATTAATTGATTTGGCGCGGATAAGAGCAAATATTTTTAAGAGAGTCTACGTCGATTAAGATGCCTAAAAGACTACTATTTATTGGATGGATTACATCCGTCATCTTTCTTCTTTTATATTCATTCACTCAAGTTGATTTGTCTCTTACTCTTTCTCAGAATTCTGTTTGGCAAGTTATCCAACGGGGTTTTCAAGAGATTGGATATTTCCAAAGACCTCTTTCAGCCCTTCTTTATTTTATAATTGTGTTAGGTTTGTTTTCTCTTTATGTGCTAACACTACACCAGATAAAGAAAAAAAACTTACCCCGCAAATACCTATTTGGCATAATATTTTCCATAGGGGGTATTTTATTTTTCTCTTACAATGCTTTTTCTTATGACCTTTTTAACTATATTTTCGACGCAAAAATATTTACTCATTATTTTCAAAATCCCTATTTCCATAAAGCATTAGATTTTCCGGAAGATCCGATGCTTTCATTTATGCACTGGACTCATAGGCTTTATCCCTATGGACCAACCTGGCTTTTAATAACTATTCCTCTTTCATTTTTTGGTTTTAATATTTTTCTATTGACGTTTTATCTATTTAAAATTCTGTCTGTTGTTGCTTTTATTTCTTCAGCATTTTTAATTGAAAAAATTGCAAAAAAAATTGGAGTAAATTCTTTATTTGCGGTTGCCGTTTTTTGTCTTAACCCTCTGGTAATAATTGAGTCTCTTGTTTCTTCGCATAATGATATTGTGATGGCAGCATTGGCTCTCCTGGCTTTACTCACTTTTTTTGAAGGAAAAATTTTCAAGTCTTCACTTTGGCTAGCTTTATCCGTGGGGATTAAGTTTGCAACGTTTTTTATGATTCCTGCATTTTTAGCAAAGAAATTTTTGAAGGTTAATAATAATAAGTTTTTTATTATTCTTTCAGTTTCAATGCTTGCGGCGCTATTCTTAGCCACTTGGAGGACTACGTTCCAACCATGGTATCCGCTATTTGTTTTGCCCTTTACTGTTTTTATTTCAGATAAAAAATATGTTCTTATTCCAACATTCGTAATTTCGGCAGTCTGTCTTTTCCAGTATTTACTATTTATTTATTTAGGGAATTGGGATCCGCCGGTGCCTTTAATTCTTTTATACTCTCTTCTTATTGGAATTGGTTTGTCTGGAATCTTAGTAGCAGTAAGTCATTTCCTGAGGAAAACGTAGATAAATTTACTATTTTATGTATAATTCTTTTATGAGCTTTATCCAGCACTTTTTAAAAACCTCGCAGGCTGTTGACTTTAATTTTTCATGGAAAAAAGGTGTTGGATTTATTTCCAAGCACTCAAAGCTAATTCTAATTGTATTAGGCCTTACTCTTCTCTATTTTTTCACGAGACTCTATAACATAATGGAACTGCCTCTTTTTACAGACGAAGCCATCTATACCAGATGGTCACAAATCGCCCGGTTTGATGCTAATTGGAGGTTTATATCTCTCACTGACGGAAAACAGCCTTCTTTTGTTTGGATAAATATGATCTTCATGAAGTTTATCGAAGACCCTTTGCTTGCGGGACGTTTAGTCTCTGTTGTCTCAGGATTTTTTGGAATGGTAGGAATGTTTTTCCTGGGAAGAGAAATATTTAAGCGTCAAAAAGCAGGATTAATAGCAGCCTTTATCTACGTAGTTTTTCCCTTTACTCTTGTTTATGACAAAATGGCACTTTACGATTCCTTAGTCGTAGCTGCAGTTGTTTGGGGACTTTTTTTTCAAGTTCTTTTGGTGAGAAGAAGAAGATTAGATATTGCATTAATTTTAGGTTTTATAATAGGATTTGGGGTTCTTACAAAAAGCTCCGCTTTCTTTCTTATTTATTTGTTCCCGCTCTCGCTTCTTCTTTTTGATTTTAAACAAAAGAAGAGAGTCCGTGAATTAGTGAAATGGGGAGCTCTTGCGGGAGTTTCAACCGTAATGGCATATGGATTTTATTCAATGCTTAGACTTTCTCCATTTTTCCATATAATTGGGGAGAAAAACGGAATTTTTGTTTACCCTGTTAGGGATTGGTTAACACATCCATTTGAATTTTTATTCGGAAATTGGAATGGACTTACTAATTGGTTAATAATGTATTCAACGATCCCTTTCCTAGTTCTTATAGTTTTATCTTTTTTCTTAGGAAGAACAAAATTTTTAAGAGAAAAAGTTTTTCTATTTTTATGGTTCTTGGCCCCATTTATGGCTCTTGCTCTTTTTGGAAGAATTCTTTATCCCAGGTTTATCCTTTTTATGACAATCCCTCTCTTAGTTTTGGCAGCTTATCCGTTGACTTATTTAACAGATAGAGCAAAGAATAATATTCAAAAAATTGCTGTCATCATTCTAGCTTTTGCTTTTATATTTAGATCTGATTTTTATCTTCTTACAGACTTTGGAAGAGCACCGATTGCAAAGCCAGATACAGACCAATTTATGAATGAATGGCCTGCTGGCGGAGGACTTAAGGAAATAATTCCATTCCTCGCAGAAGAAGGAAGGAATAAGAAGATATATGTAGCAACAGAGGGAACTTTTGGATCCTTACCGACTTACGCAACAGAGATTTATCTCGACATGAATAAGAATATAGAAAAAAGAGGAATATGGCCAGTTCCTCCTATTATTCCAGAGGACTTATTAAATAGAGCTGAGACTCAAAGAGTGTTTTTTCTTTTTAATGAAACACAGAATCCTCCTCCGGGATGGCCGATAAAATTAGTTGCGAAATACCAAAAGGGAATAGGCGATTCCTACATGAGTCTTTATGAAGTTATCCCAAACCGTTAAGGCAAAAAAAGTTCAAATACTTTTACCTTTTTTAATTCTTTTGGTCGCATTCTTTCTGCGGTTTCATAACTTGTCAATCGTTCCGCCTGCTCTTTATCAAGATGAAACCTCTATTGGTTTTAATGCTTACTCTATTCTAGAAACTCAAAAGGATGAGTATGGAAAATTTTTCCCCGTATATTTTAAATCATTTGGAGATCAAAAACTTCCGGCATACATTTATTTAACAGCATTATCCGAAAAGTTCTTCGGTCTTAACGAGTTTTCAGTAAGACTTCCCTCTGCTTTTTTCGGGAGCCTCAGTGTGATCATTTTTTATTTTCTCGTAAACCGCCTAGTCAGGAGAAATGATGTTGCTCTAATTGCAGCCCTATTCTTAGCACTTAATCCATGGCATCTTCATTTTTCAAGGGCTGGTTTTGAAGTAAACGTGGCATTATTCTTTGCGCTCGCAGGATCTCTTTTTTTTGTGTTTGCAGCGGAAAAGAAAAAACTACTATTTATGCTGATATCTGTTTTTTCTTTTGCCATGTCGCTCTATTCATACAATCTTACGCGCTTGCTCTCGCCGGCCCTTTTTCTAATACTCGCAATTTTATATTGGAAGGATGTAAAGCAGTTTGATAAAGTTAAAGTTTTTTTACTTCTGGTCTTTGGAGGATTTTTGTTATCTCCATTTATCTACACTCTTCTGTCAGCAGGAGGAGCTTCCTCTGCAAAAGGAGCACTTATAACAAGTACTGATATTGAGGCCAAGATTGTGGAGCTCAGGGGATATTATTTATTCCTTCCGGAAATTTTTAACAAGATTTTTTTCAATAAATATGCATATTTACTTTGGACTTATATCACAAATCTTGCAGGAATATTTTCATTCCCGTTCTTTTTTGTTTCCGGGACCCTGCATGGAAATCAGGGTATAGGAAATGTTGGAATGTTTTATGTTTTCGAACTCCCATTAATATTGTTAGGGCTTTATAGATACTTTAAAGATAGGCTTAGGGAATACACCTTTTTTATCTGCTGGGGAGTAGTAGTTCTATTGATTTTAGGACTTAGTAAGGAAGTTCCTCATGCAACAAGAGGATATTTTTTTGTGATACCGGGAACTGTTTTTTCTGCATTAGGATTGATGCTTTTAGCTAAGGAAATCGGCAAGCTTAAAACAAATATTCTAAGATATGGGGTGTTAGCTTTAGGAATATTTTTAGTTCTTTATAGTTTGGTTTTCTACTTTACCTCTTATTATCAAAGATTTCCTACTCTTTATGCCAAATCCTTTAGAACAGCAGATAAAGATTTGTCATTATATTTAGCCGAAAACCAAAATAAATATGACACAATAATCTTTGATGAAGATGCTGGATTTATGTATTCATCTTTATTGTTTTACGGAAAATTTAGTCCTTCAGAATTCCAAAACAGTGTTGTTAGAGAAGAAGATGATGCTGAGGGATTTAGCAAGGTTTTATCTTTTGGAAAATACTCTTTCAAGAAAATTGACTGGCCAGTTGACTCGGTCAGTCCAAAAGCATTAATAATCACCACCCTTCAAAATAAGCCCGTTGAAATTCCCGCAGCTAAAATGTTTTCCTATCCCAAAAGACCGGTTGCACTTTCTTTAAAAGAAGAGCTTAAACAGTTTGCAGTAGAGGAACCGGCATATGTCTTGGTTGAAACAAAATAAAAAAAATTTAATTTTCATTGCATTTTTATTCATCTTACTTCTGCCATCGGTGTTTAGTATTTTGATTCCAGGATACTTTGAAAGCGATGATGGGGAGTGGATGGTAATAAGATTTTCTGCTTTTTATCAGGCTCTTTCAGATGGTCAATTTCCGGTAAGATTTTTAGGTAGACTAAATTTTGGTTATGGTTATCCGGTTGCTAACTTTTTATACCCCGGTTTTATGTATCTAGCAACTCCTCTTCAGGTCCTAGGATTTGGTTTCGTTAACTCTGTAAAAGTAATTATGTTGGCGTCTTTCTTAGGCGGAGGATTTTTCACATACCTATGGTTGTCAAAAATATTTGACCGGACTAGCGCGTTGGTTGGTGCTACCGTTTATACCTACGCACCTTATCACCTGTTTGATCTTTATAAAAGAGGATCCGTTGGAGAAGTCTTATCCATGGGGGTGCTTCCTTTTATTCTTTGGCAGATCGAGAGAAATAGCATCTTTTGGACAGCTACCGGAATATTTCTTCTTATACTTTCCCATAATACCCTTGCGGTCTTATTTCTTTTATTTATTTCGGGGTACATAAGCTTTAATGTTTACATATCTAAAACTCGCAAACAACTTATTTCAAGATATATACTTGTCGTTTTGTTAGGGCTGGGTATGGCTTCATTTTTTTGGATTCCTGCATTTTACGATCTAAAATACACTGTTTTTTCGAATACTCAAATTTCAGATTGGACTAATTATTTTGCAGACATTGATTTGATTGGATTACCCACATTAGCAGTTTTTGCACTTATAGTTATTCTAATAATTTCCAAAAAAATAAAAATAAAAAAACATAGACTTACTATTCTTTTTTTAGCGGTTGGTTTGTTCTCGGTGTTTTTATCAACTTCAGCAAGCACTTTACTATGGAATTTTATCCCTTCATCATTTGTTCAATTCCCATTCAGGTTCTTGTCACTTTTAGTGCCAAGCGTTGCATTCCTAGCTGCATGTGCGGTTTCTGTAATTAACGGGAAAAATAAAATTATTCTAGCAATAGCACTTTTTATATTAGTTTTTGTTTCATCGTTTTCTTTTTTAAACCCGGAAGTAAAATCAAATAAAACAGAATCTTTTTATTCGACTAATGAAGCAACAACCACCGTAAGAGATGAGTATATGCCCGAGTGGGTTAAAGAAAAGCCGAATTATAGGTTTGGAAAAAAGGTAGAAATTTTAATAGGCGGCGAAGTTTCTAATCTTTCTTATAATTCTGAAAGAATTTATTTTGAAACATCAGGGGATACGGATAAAATGGCAAGAATAAATACTATTTACTATCCCGGGTGGCAAGCAGAAGTTAATAATAATAAAGTTCAAATATCGTATGATAATCCCCAAGGAGTCATGGAGATTAATTTACCAAAAGGAGAAAACAAAGTGGAATTAGTATTCAAAGAAACACCAGTAAGATTATTTGCAAATATTTTATCTTTGGTTTCATTTATCCTATTGATAGTCATTTGCAGAAAAAGTGTAATTAATATTTTTAAGAAATGAAAATTTATAAAAAAGTTATAGAAAATTGGCCTCTAGCTCTTTTGATTATCGTGTCAATTGTTGCGATTATGCCTTTTTTTAATCCAGGCTTTTTCCCAATACATGATGACACTCAAATTCAAAGAGTCTATGAGATGAAAGGGGCACTAGCGGACGGAGTGTTTCCAGTAAGGTGGGTTTCTGACTTAGGATATGGATACGGTTATCCTATCTTTAATTTCTACGCGCCGTTACCTTATTATCTTGGTGGCGCTATCTCACTTCTTGGTATAAGCGTACTTCTTGCCACTAAACTTATGATTGCGGTAAGTATTGTAGGTGCAGCATTCTCTATGTATTTACTTGCGAGAGAGTTTTGGGGAAAATCCGGAGGATTTCTCTCAGGGGTGCTCTACCTTTTTGCTCCGTATCATGCTCTTAATGCCTATGTTAGGGGAGATATTGGTGAGCTTTACGCTTATTTTTTTATTCCTCTTGTTCTTTACGGAATTTGGAAGTATTATAAAAATCCTAATTTTAAATATTTATTGATAGGTGCCCTCTCTTACGCAGGTTTAATAACGTCTCACAATCTTTCAGCTTTGATGGTAACCCCTTTTATAATTCTTACCATTCTAATTTTGTTATTTATCAAAAGAAGATTTTCAATTTTGGCAATTCCGGTTTTAGGATTACTCCTTTCATCATTTTATTTTATTCCGGCTCTTGCTGAAATGAATTACACAAATGTGCTTAAGATTGTTGAAGAAAACATAGATTATAAAGAACACTTTGTATGTATTCCACAAATCTGGGATAGCTTATGGATGTATGGGGGTTCTATTTCCGGGTGCGTTGATGGACTTTCTTTTAGGCTAGGAAAGATACATATAATATTTAGTATTCTTTCCGTATTCCTTGCTGTTTTACTGTTCAAAAAAGAAAAATTAAAGGCCGGAATAGTTATAATATTGTTTTTATTTCTGGTTTTATCCCTTTTCTTCATGATCGATTTATCTAAGTCTATTTGGGCGTCTGTTCCTTATATGAATTTTTTCCAATTTCCTTGGAGATTTTTACTTCTTGCTTCATTCTTCTCATCTTTTATTGGAGGATCATTAATATTTTTTATTCCTAAGTTTTTTTCTAAGAAAAAATACAGATGGATAATTTTAGTTATTGGTTTTATTTTTGTTTTACTCCCTGTCATTTTTTACTCAAAGCTTTTTGTTCCACAGGAGTATATAAATAAAACCTCTAACGAATACACCAGCAAAGAGTTCTTAAATTGGACTACGTCACAAATCTCAGATGAATATATGCCGAAGTCTTTCAGTATACCAAGCTCACGGAAACAAATTGCAAAAGAGAGAATTAGCGGAGAAAATATAATCGTTTCCAATTTGACCGAGAAAACAACTATGCTCTCGGCAGAAATTAAGGCAATAAAGAAGTCATCTATTGTAATCCATATCGCATATTTTCCCGCGTGGAATTATTACTTGAATGATAAAAAAATTGAAGTAAAAGAAATAGATAGCGGAGTTTCTATGAGTATCCCTGAAGGAAAGCACAAATTATTAGCGAAGTTTGAGCAAACTCCTATTGAAAACCTTGCAAATCTGCTTTCTCTAGCTGGAATTGTGGCTCTTGTTGTTGGTATAATTTATGCCAAGTCTAAAAAAAGTAAGAAATGAAAAAAGCTACTGTTGAAATAACTATTCCGGTATATAACGAAGAAAAAGAGCTTGAAGAAAGTATTCAAAAACTCTATGATTTCTGCAAAAAAAAACTTACCAAGTACGACTGGCAGATAACCATAGCGGATAATGCATCAAGTGACAATACGCCAATTATTGCAGCTACTCTTCAAAAGAAAAACCCAAAAATTAATTTGTTCCGCCTTGAGGAAAAAGGAAGAGGAAGGGCGGTTAAAAGAGCTTGGAGCAAATCCACAGCTGATTACTGCGTTTATATGGATCTGGACCTTTCCACGGATCTTAAGCATCTTCCAAACCTACTTAAGGCACTTGAGAGCGGATATGACATAGCGATCGGTTCACGTCTCGCGAAGGGAGCAAACGTAGAAGGGAGAACACTTCTTCGTGAAGTTACATCAAGAACTCTTAACTTCTTCTTCATTCAGATGTGGTTTCGGACCCACTTCACCGATGCTCAGTGCGGTTTTAAAGCTGTGACTAGAAAAGTAGTTGACAAGCTAATCCCTAAGATAAAAGATAACGATTGGTTTTTTGACGGAGAACTATTAATCGTAGGAGAAAAAAGCGGATATAAGATATACGAAGAGCCGGTTCATTGGGTAGATAATCCTGGTTCAACCGTGAGGCTTGTCTCAACCATATGGGGGGATGTAAAAGTTATGTGGAGATTAATTATAACAAAACCTTGGGATAAAAAATAATCTGCCCTTTATGGATAATCTAGATGTTAAAACAGTTTCCCGAAGATCAGTTCATGGAATTTTTGCTCTAGCAAGTAGAACATTTCTGCTGCAGTCTATAAATTTTGCAGCGTTTTTAGTAATTTCTGTAATTCTTTCCGCCGGACAGCTTGGAATTTACACTGCAGTTGTTGCCATTCAAAGAGTTGTTAGCTTTCTTACAGATTTTGGATTGGGCGCGGCACTTGTTCAGAAAAAAGAAGAACTTAAAAGAGAAGATCTAGTAACTACTTTTACCATCCAAGCAGCGATTACTTTTGGAATTTTTATAATATTCTTTATTTTCATAGACCAAATAAAATCCTTTTTTAATCTTGATGACTCAGGAGGTAGATTATTACTAGCGCTTGTTTTTACTATATTTATTTCGTCGTTTAAAACAATTCCATCGATTTTACTTGAAAGAAAGATTAATTTCGGGAAGCTGGTTATTCCTCAAATCACAGAATCAATTATTTTTAACATAGTGCTTATCTCTCTTGTTCTTAATAATTATGGGATAGATAGCTACACCTGGGCATTTTTGATATCAAGCGTTATAGGTATTCCCCTTTATTATTACGTTTCGCCATGGAAGCCAGGCATTGGAGTATATAGGTCTTCGATCTCCGATCTTAAATTTGGTGCTCAATTTCAAGCAAAGAATATATTAGCAACGGTTAAAGATGACTTCCTGACTGTTATTCTTATACGATTTCTGTCTTTCACCCAGATCGGATATATTGGATTTGCGCAAAAGATTGCGTTCTTCCTCTATAGATATATTGTCGATAGTATCACTAAGGTTACCTTTTCCTCATATTCAAGACTCCAAGATAATAAAGATTATTTAAAGCTTGCTGTAGAAAAGTCATTATTTTTTACAACCCTTATTATTTTTCCGTTACTTTCTGGATTAATCGTAACGTCAGTGTATGTAATTAAATATATGCCGGGATGGGGAAATAAATGGGAACCGGCAATCCTAAGCCTTATTTTCTTTTCTCTAAATGCTATGATTTCATCTATTTCAGGAGTTTTAGTAAATGTTTTAGATGCTACCGGAAGAGTTAAAACCACGTTAAAACTAATGGTTTTCTGGACCATAATTACGTGGACTCTTACCCCTATTGCAATTTATCTGTGGGGATATAACGGAGTTGCCATAGCGTCATTTTTAGTAACCCTTACGGTCTTCATAACGATATTTTTGGTTAAGAGAGTTGTTGATTTTGACCTCGTTAAGAGCATATATAAACCAATAATAGCGACTCTAGCTATGGTTCTTCTTACTTATCTTTTGGGGATCTTATTGGTTAACAGTCTGATCACCCTCATTTTTGTTATAATTTCAGGAGGAGCTATTTATTTGCTTTCAATATATCTTTTAGCCGGAAAAGAAATATTTGAAGATGTAAGAAAGGTGCTTGTTAAATGAAATTAAAATTGTCTGTTGTTATTTCTGCGTACAATGAAGAGGAAAAGATTGATAAATGCTTAAGCTCTGTAAAATGGGCAGATGAGATTGTGGTAATGGACAATTCCTCAACAGATAGAACGCGTGAGGTAGCAAGAAAGTACACTGATAAAGTTTATTCTCAGCCAAATGACCCTTTTAAAATAGACCTTCAAAAAAATACTGGTTTTGAAAAGGCGACCGGAGATTTTATCTTGAGTCTTGATGCAGATGAATTGGTAAGCGATGAGCTAAAGATTGAAATTACGGATTTATTAGAAAAAGTTAGTCTAAAAGATGGATACTTTATTCCTCGCAAGAATATTATCTTCGGTAGAATATTTGAATACGCGGGCTGGTATCCCGATCACCAGTTAAGACTTTTTAGAAAAGGAAAAGGAAGATTTAAAACCGAAAACGTTCACGAAGGGATTAAAGTTGATGGAGAAACTGAGTACTTAAAAGAGCACTTAGTGCACCATAATTACGAAAACATTTCTCAGTTTATTCATAAAAACATGATCATCTATGCTAAAAATCAGGCAAACGCACTTATAAGAGAGAATTATGCTTTGAAGCCAGGAGATCTCATAAAAACTCCGTCAAAAGAATTCTTAAGCCGTTTCTTTGCAAGAAAAGGTTATCAAGACGGTATTCATGGTTTGTTTTTATCACTACTGATGGCAGCATCTCATTTGGTAATGTTGGCTTATGTTTGGGAAGAGCAGGGATTCAAGGAAGCTTCTTCAAAAAGAACGCTAGAAGAGGCTGAATCTGAGCTTAAAGCACTTAATAAAGAATTGAAATTTTGGTTTCTCTCTATTAAAATGGACGACATAAAAAATCCTTTAGGGAAACTTTCTCTTAAGTTAAAAAATAAATCCAGCACCTTTTTTGAACTGAGTATTAAGCTCAACAATCTGCGGGGTTTTAGAAAGGTGCTGGATAAACTTAAATGAAAAAAGTTTTTCTAGTAACCCTTAATTATAAAGACCATAAGGATACCTATGAGCTTCTAAATTCCTTGCAAAAAGTAAAAACCGATGGTTTTTTGATGAATGTTGTTGTTGTAGACAATTATCCTTTGGACCAAATAAAAATTGATATTAAGGAATTTAAAGATTTAAATTTGCATGTAATCTATAACGAAAAAAATCTTGGATTCTCCGGAGGAAATAACGCGGGAATCAAATACTCAATAAAAAACAATGCTGACTACGTGATCCTTCAGAATAACGATACGTTGGTTGATCCGGAATATATTAAAGAACTGATTAAGGCTGCTGAAAGTAACGACATAATAGGTGCAGTTGTTCCAAAGATTTACTTCGCAAAAGGATATGAGTTTCATAAAGATAGGTATAAAGATAAAGATCTAGGAAAAGTAATCTGGTACGGGGGAGGATACATCGACTGGAAAAATGTCATAGGGAATCACAAGGGAGTGGACGAGGTTGACAATGGTAAATACGATCAAGAAGAAGAAATAGAGCTTGCAACCGGATGCTGTATTCTAATCAAGAAAAAAACTATAGATAGGGTGAGTGGATATGATGATAGATATTTTCTATATTATGAAGATGCGGACTTAAGCCAGCGAATGCTTAGCGAGGGATATAAGTTGCTCTATGTTCCTAAAGCAATAATTTGGCATAAAAACGCACAATCTACAGGAGGTCCGGGATCTGATCTCCAAGACTATTTTATTACAAGAAATAGGCTGCTTTTCGGAATGAGATTTGCAGGAGTTAGGGCAAAGGCTGCGTTGATCAAAGAAAGTATTAATTTAATTTCAAATGGCAGAAAGTGGCAAAAAAAAGGCGTTATAGATTACTATTTAAGAAAATTTGGAAAAGGAAGTTATCCTCTTGAATGAAATACCTTAATTACACATTTTTGCTATTGTTGGCATCAGCTCTTCCCCTATTAACTCTACTTCATCCAGGCCTACCGATAACGCATGATGGTCAAGATCACGTGGCAAGGATTGCTAATTTTTACGCATCTTTGTCTGAGGGAAATATTATTCCCCGCTGGGCTGGAAATCTAAATTGGGGTTACGGACACCCAATACTTATGTTTCTTTATCCACTGCCTTCTTATTTCGCATCCATCTTTCACTTATTTGGACTTTCTCTGGTTGATTCTGTAAAAGCAGTATTTGGAGTTTCCTACATCTTAAGCGCACTATTTATGTTTTTTTGGTTAAGAAATTTCTTGGGAAAATTTCCTGCCCTTATTGGTGCAATTATTTATATATACGCTCCGTATAGATTCGTAGATCTTTACGTAAGAGGTGCCATAGGAGAACATGTAGCGTTTATTTTTATGCCGGCGGTTTGTTACTTTTTGCTTATGTTAAATAAGGAAAAAAAGCTCCGGTTTCTTTATTTATCAGGACTAGTTTTATCTTCCGGAGGTTTAATTTTGTCTCACAATGCAATCAGCCTTATGTTCTTTCCTTTTGCAGCTTTTTACACGATTTTTCTTTTCTGGGTTTATAAAAGTAAATTTAGACTTATTTATTCAATTATAGGTATTTTGTATGGTTTCCTTATTTCCGCTTTTTTCTGGGTTCCTGCATTTATGGAAGGGAAATATACCCTCCGGGATATCGTGACAGAAAATGAAGCGCTTACTAGATTTGTAAATCTAAACGAACTTATTTATGGTGCTTGGAGTTTCGGCGGAACAGGAGTATTTAGTGTTCAGCTTGGGATTATTCAGTGGGCTTTTATTCTTCTTTTGCCTCTAGCTTTCTATTTCTTACAGAAGAGAAGAAGAGAAGAAAGAAACAACATAATCCTTTTGGCTTTTGTTTTACTGTTTTTCTTATCGAGCATATTTATTATGTTACATTTATCAAAACCTGTTTGGGAAATTATAACTACACTTCAGAAATTTCAGTTCCCTTGGAGATTCTTATCTGTTTCAGTTTTTTTCGTTTCTATTTTAGCGGCATTTGTAGTTTACTCAATCCCTAATCAGAAGATCCAAAGACTGACATTTTTTTTGGTTTTAGTAGTATCAGTGTTTCTAACAAAAGATTATTGGAAGGCCCAGGGATTTAATTATAAACCTGAGTCTTTTTTTACCAATATTTATGAGAGCACTACCGATACAGGAGAAAGCGCTCCCATTTGGTCAATAAGATTTATGGAAAAGAAGCCTAAAGATACGATAGAAGTTATAGGAGGAAATGCGGAAATCGAAAAAATATCACGAAATTCAACGTCTCGTTCTTATAACATTAATTCAGGAGAGAATAGTACAATAAGAGAGAACACTCTTTACTTTCCCGGCTGGAAAGTGTTCATCGATGGAGAAGAATCCAGCGTGGAGTTCCAGGACCCTAATAACAGGGGACTCATGACTTTTGTACTGCCTCAGGGTAGTCATAGGGTTGACGTTAAGTTCGAAGATACAAAGTTAAGGGCGTTAGTAGATATCGCATCGTTTCTTTCTGTTTTAGGTTTGGGAATACTAGGAGTAGTGATTAACAAAAAATGGTTAAAAAATTAATTAATTGTTTTCCGATTATAATAATCCTTGCGGTTTGGTTGGTATTCTCAAGTCAGTATTTTATAAAAGGGCAGGTTCCTTTTCCCTCAACTTATCTTCTAAATAGCTTTGATCCATGGAACGATTATGATCTATACCAAGGACCGGTAAAAAATAGTGCAATCCCAGATGTCATTACGCAAATTTACCCGTGGAAAGCAATCGTAATTGACACCTACAAGAACGGTAATTTTCCGTTGTGGAATCCTTATTCGTTCTCGGGAACGCCTCTTCTTGCTAATTATCAGTCGGCAGTCCTTACACCCCTAAATCTTTTGTATTTCATCCTTCCATTTATTGACGCTTGGAGCATCGCAGTTTTACTCCAGCCCTTATTAGCTTCCATTTTTATGTATATGTTTTTAAGATCAATTAAGCGTTCGGAATATGCTAGTGTAATTGGCGCTATTGCTTTTGGATTTTGCGGCTTCATCATTACATGGATGATGTACGGAACGCTCGGTTTCGCCATTCTTTTTTTGCCTCTTGCCCTATTTGCTATTGAAAAATTTTATGAAACAAAAAAATGGCAGTATAGTTTAATTCTTTCTCTTACATTTCCTTTATCTTTCTTTAGCGGACATTTTCAAACCAGTCTATATTTTTTGATTTTCGTCGGTGTTTATATATTATTTAAATTCTTAGTAGAAAGAAAAACAAATATTTTATTATTTAATATCTTGTCTGTATTCTTTGGTATTATGATGTCTCTTCCACAGCTTCTTCCTTCAATAGAGTTTTATTTTAATTCCCCAAGAAGCAGTAACTTTATGATTAATGAAATAATTCCGTGGTCATATATTTTTACATTCTTAGCTCCGGACTTCTTTGGAAATCCCGTAACCCGTAATGATTGGTTTGGTCATTATGCTGAATGGAATGCCTACGTTGGAGTACTACCATTAATTTTAGGGTTTTATAGTCTTAGAAATAAAAATCTATATGTTTACTTCTTTTCTATAATGTCGCTGGTCGTACTTCTTTTTGCATTCAGAAGCCCCATGCAAGAGATCTTAACAAGCTTAAGAATTCCTGTTCTTTCAACAAGTGCGGGAAGCAGGATTATTGTGCTTTTTAGTTTTTCTTTCGCAGCACTTTCTGCATTTGGATTTGATTTTCTGATGCAGGATATTAAAAAAAGAAAATGGGAACCAATCTCTGTTTGGCTTGGTGGATTCGTGTTGGTATTCTCTGGGATTTGGTTTTTGATATATCAGGGAATTTATTTTCCAATAGAAAAACTTTTGATTGCTCTTTCAAACATGAAACTTCCGACTCTTTTCTTTGCGCTTTTGGTTATTTCAATAACGGGAGCGCTAATGGTAAGAAAAAAAATACTGATTTTGCTTTTACCGTTAATTTTAATTTCAATTCTTTCTTTCGATACGTTGAGATTTTCTTTAAAATGGACACCTTTTGAGAATAAGAAATATACTTATCCAAAACTTGAACTCTTCGAAAACTTAAAAGTAGTAGCTCCACAAGATAGGGTGATTGCCAGTTTTGGCCTAGAAGGCTCCGGAATTCTTAAACTTCCTTCGACTGAAGGCTATGACCCTCTTTATATAGAAAGCTATGGAGAATTTGTGGCAGGATCAAGTGATGGAAAATATAAGTCCCCTGAAAGGTCAATCGTAAGGTTTCCGAGAGTTTCAGATAATAATGAAAAGCTTCTGGACTTTTTAGGCGTAAGGTATGTAATTCACAAGAGAAGCGATGCCGAGAATAGCTGGGCATATCCGGTATGGGAGGCACCCGTAGACCACTTTAAGCTTGTAGCAGAAGACGAGAAGCATCAAGTTTTTGATAACGCTAGAGTGTTTCCCAGAGCATTGGTTTTGGGAAATTACAAAGTAATTACCGGTAAAAAAGAAACGATAAAAGAAGTATACAAAGAATCTACCGATTTAAAGACAAAAGTGATACTTAATCAAAAGCCGATACTTAATATAAAAGAAACCACAGATCCTAAGGTTTCATTAGTTAGTTATTCTTCTAACCTCATTAAGATTGAATCTACCAATTCAGAGGACTCATTGCTCCTTTTGACGGATCCGTACTATCCCGGCTGGAAAGCATTTATCGATAACAAGGAGACAAATATCCTAAAAGCAAATTATGCTTTCAGAGCTGTGGAAGTGCCTAAGGGAACCCATGTTGTTAATTTCATCTACTCTCCGCTAAGCGTTAAGCTGGGCTTTATCTTTTCTATTCTTGGGATAATGGGTATACTTGGAATGCGTTTGCTAACCCGAAAAATATGATCTCGGTAATAATAATAACTAAAAACGAAGAAGAAGTAATAGAAGAATGTATTCTTTCTGTTAAGGCTGTAGCTGATGAGATAATTGTTGTTGATGACTCAACTGACAAAACTCCAGGAATTGCTAAAAATCTCGGAGCAAAAGTCATTAAAAATCCTTTCAAAAATTTCTCTGATCAGAGAAATAGAGCATTAGAAAATGTTAAAAACGAATGGATTTTTTATATTGATTCGGACGAAAGAGCTACTCCGGAGTTTCTTAAGGAGTTAAAAGAAAAAATAAAGAATGATAACGGCGCATCTGCTTTCTTCGTAAGAAGGAAGATATTCTATTTTGGGAAAAATTGGGGACTTACTGATAAAGTTGAACGCGTTTTTAAAAGAGACAAATTAGTTAACTGGGAAGGAGTTGTGCATGAAACGCCCAAATTTATTGGTGAGATAGGTATTATAGAAGAACCAATTCTTCATTATACTCATAGAAATCTTTCACAAATGCTAGGTAAGACAAACGATTGGTCTGTTTATGAAGCGAAATTAAGATTTAACGCCAATCATCCTAGAATGAATGGATGGAGATTTGTGAGAGTTATAGCCACGGGATTTTTTAAATCTTATTTGAAAGAAAAAGGATACAAAAATGGCACAGCAGGGTTAGTAGAGGGAATGTATCAAGCATTTTCGATGTTTATTACTTACTCAAAGCTGTGGGAAATGCAGAAAAAATCTTCCTAAGGGAGAAAATTGCCTTTTTTCAGATCCTCAAGCGTTAATTTGATCTTCGCAAACTTAAACAAATAAATTAACTCCAAAAGACCGAATGTATTTAGGAGTAATAATGCAATAAACCAGTATCTTTGATCTCCTTTCGATGCTCTCCAAAGCGCAAGTGTTTTCCAAAGCATAGACCAGAGAAGTATAAGCATTATTACAATTGGATTTAGCCCAGGTAATGGATTTAAGAAGTTCATGAGGCTATAATAGCACATTCTTTTATTAAAAATCAAAAGTTGATACTATTAGTATGTGAAAATAGGAATTTTCGACCCATATTTGGATGATTTAGGCGGGGGAGAGAAATACATGCTGACGCTTGCTTCATGCCTCTCTAAGAATAATGATGTAAACCTCTTTTGGGATAAAAAAGAAGATCTGGATATCGTAACAGAGCGGTTTTCGATAGACATGTCTAAAGTAAACGTTGTAAAAAACATTTTTAATAAAAATTACGGTTTTTTGAACCGGTTAAGAGAATCAAAAAAATACGACTCAATAATAGTACTTTCTGATGGAAGCATTCCTTGGGTTTTATCTAAAAAACTTTTCTTACACATTCAACAGCCAATTCCAAGCGTTAGTTATTCACTTAAAGACTCAATAAAAATTGGAAAGGTAACAAAAGTCTTTTGTAACTCCACGTTTACCCAATCTTTTTTGGACAAAAAACTGAAAAATAAAAGCATCGTGATTTATCCCCCGATTGAGCTTAAGCCAAGAGATATAAAAAAAGAAAATATTATTCTAAGCGTTGGAAGGTTTAGGGTGAAAAACGTTGGGATGCCTGACTATAAAAAACAAAGTGTTTTAGTAGATGTATTTTCAAAGATGTATGACGAAGGGTTAAGGGATTGGAAGCTTATTCTAGCAACAAGCGTAAAAAAGGATGAGGAAGAGGAGTTCGAAAAGCTAAGAGAAAAAGCCCGCGGAAAACCAATAGAATTCTTAGTGAACAAGAAAAATGATGAACTTTGGGATATATATTCACAAGCGAAGATTTACTGGCATGCCACTGGATTCGGCGAAGATTTAGTATCGCGTCCTGATTTTGCGGAGCATTTCGGAATCTCAACCGTTGAGGCTATGGGGGGAGGAGCAGTGCCGGTGGTTATCAACGCTGGGGGACAAAAAGAGATAATCGATGACTGTGTTGACGGTTTTTTATGGGAAGATCTTGACGGATTAATAAAAAACACCCTCTTTCTTATTAATAACCCTGAAAAATTAGAAAAAATGTCCAAAAAATCGAAATCTAAAGCACAAAAATTTGCAGAAAAAGATTTCTGTAAGGAAGTACAAAGTCTAGTAGTAAATGATTAACTTTTTAAGAAAACATTTCTTCTTAATATTCTTGCTTTTGGTGATTTCTATCTCCTTTCTTAAAATACTAAATGGACTTTTTCCTATTCCAGCTGACACCATTATAGGACTTTATCATCCTTTCAGAGATGTTTATGCAAAGGATTATCCCAACGGAATTCCGTTTAAAAACTTTCTCATTACTGATCCAGTAAGGCAAATCTATCCCTGGAAAGAATTGTCAATTGATTTATTATCCAAGTTTGAAATACCTACTTGGAATCCATACGAAATGGCCGGAAAACCGCTCTTAGGAAATTTTCAATCTAGTCCATTCTATCCGCTTAATCTTATTTTATTTTTAAGCCCATTTTATTTGTCATGGAGCATATTTATTTCAATTCAAATATTTTTATGCGGGATTTTTATGTATCTTTTTCTCATAAATTTAAAGCTAAAAAAAAGTGCGAGCGTTTTGGGAGCTCTGGCGTTTTCTTTTTCGGGGTTTGTTGTTTCTTGGTTTGAATGGGGGAACGTAATTCATACCGCGCTTTGGCTGCCTCTTATTTTGCTTTCAATAGATAAACTTACGAGCCTTATAGATCCTGAGTCAAATTTTCAATTTTCAATTTTCAATTTTCAATTTCAAGTTAAACGGAAATTAATCTGGGCATTTATTTTTATTGTTTCTTTGGTTTCCTCTTTTCTAGCAGGGCATCTACAAATATTTTTCTATGTTTCTATTTTTTCGTTTGCTTATTTTTGTTTAAGATGGTTTGAACATGGCAAGAAACTAAAAACACTCGGGCTATTTGCTATTTGCTGTTTATTATTTGCTATTTTGACTGCGGTTCAGCTAATCCCAACCCTTCAGTTTATTTCTCTTTCTGCAAGAGGTATTGACCAAAGTTTTCTATCAGAGGGATGGTTTATTCCTTGGCAGCATCTTGTTCAATTCATTATTCCTGATTTCTTTGGTAATCCTTCAACTCTAAATTACTGGGGAATATGGAACTATGGAGAATTTGTGGGCTATGTTGGAATAGTGCCGCTTGTTTTTGCAGTATACGGAGCATTTTTTTCAAAAAGAAAAGAAGCGCATTTTTTCATAGGAGGAATTATAGCTGCTTTAATTTTTTCCTTACAAAATCCAATCGCCGAAATTCCTTTTAAGCTTGCTATTCCATTTATCTCCTCGTCACAGCCCACAAGACTTGTTTTCTTAGTTACATTCTCGCTTGCAGTTATATCTGCGATTGGTTTCGACGCTTTCTTAAGAGAAAAAGAAGTAAAAATAAAAAGATTTATCCCATATGTTGGTCTGATAACGTTATTTATCACGATTTGGATACTTAGCTATCCGTCAATTAATGTTTTTGGTATTTCTCCGGAGAATCTATTGGTTGTTAAGAGAAATCTTGTGTTTCCTACGCTTGTTTTAGCAGCTGGATTTTTACTCATGCTGGTTTACGCATTTATAAGGAATCCAATTGCAAAGAAAATGTTGATTATTTTGTTTCTTGTATTAATTAGTTTTGACCTTCTAAGATTTTCAGATAAATTCACCCCTTTTTCAAAGAAAGAATATATATTTCCCAATACAAAATCTGTCGAGTTCTTAAAAAAAGATAACGAGATTTTTAGAGTTGGGTCCATTGACTCCAGAATTTTTGCTCCCAATTTCCTAACCCACTATAGAATTCAGTCAATCGAAGGATATGACCCCTTATTTCTTTTGTCATACGGAGAGTTTATTGCAGCATCTGAAAGAGGAAAGCCAGACATACATGCCCCTTTCGGTTTCAACAGGATAATCACTCCCCACCGGTATGATTCAGAGTTTTTTAACCTATTGAATGTAAAATATGTATTCTCATTGACTGATATTGCAAGCGAAAGGTATGAGCTTGTCTTCGAAGAAGGACAGACAAAGATTTTTAAAAACAATGACTATCTCCCCAGAACTTTTTTTGTAGAAAGATTAATAAGTGAACAAAACGTACAAGAACAAATCAATGAAGTGTTTGCGAATGACTTATCTAGGACTGCCATAGTTGAAGAAAGTGTTGATGACATGGCTAATTTATCTGTAGGAAGAGCAGTGGTAGTAAAATATGAAGATAATGAGATAATTATAAAAACAGAGAATAAAGGAGATGGGTTTTTGGTTCTATCAGATGCTTTCTATCCAACCTGGGAAGTTCAAATAGACGGAAAGAGAGCAATCATTAATAAAACAAATTTTACTTTCCGGGGAGTATTTATTCCCGAAGGAGAACACGAAGTTATTTTTAAAAATAGATTATTTAAATTATGAAATATAATGTGGTAATTCCCAGCTACAACGGTGCAGATTTAATATATAAGAATTTGCAAAGCGTTTTAAACTCCCTCGCTGACTATAAAAGTTCAAAACTAACTATAGTTGATGATGGGTCAAGTGAAGAAGATTATAAAAAATTAGAGAGTTATATTTCAGAGGTAAAAGAGAAAACAGATATCCCCATAGAGCTTATTAGGAAAGATAAAAACAGCGGTTTTTCGTCTACTGTTAACAGAGGTGCTCTTAATTCTGAAGCAGAATATCTCATTTTATTAAACTCTGACGTTTCGCCCGAAAAAAATTATCTTATGTCTGTTATGGAAGATTTTGAAAAAAACGAAAAATTATTCGGTGTTGGATGCATGGATAAAAGCGAGGAAGAAGCGGGAACAGTTTTTAGAGGGAGAGGTTTGGCAACCTGGAGCAAGGGGTTATTAATTCATAGAAAAGGAAGTACTGAAAAATCTGATACGTTTTGGATTTCCGGAGGAAGCAGCATTATTAAAACGGAAATATTTAAAAAGCTGGGAGGATTTGATGAAATTTATGACCCTTTCTATTGGGAAGATATTGACCTTTCATATAGAGCAAGAAAATTAGGATACGAGTTAATGTTTGAGAATAAAAGTACTGTAATTCACCGGCATTCGGAGGGTGCAATAAGAAAGAATTTTTCAAATAAGAAGGTAACAAAAATAGCGTACAGGAATCAATTTATTTTTATCTGGAAAAATATCACAGATACTAAATTAGTTATGTCTCATCTTTTATGGCTGCCGTTTCATTTGATTAAAGGGGTGCTTAGAGGGGACAACGCACTTTTACAAGGATTCCTTCTTGCTCTAATAAGGTTACCTGATATAATCAAAAGAAGGAACAATCAGAAGAAGTATTATAAAAAGTCTGACTCAGAGCTCTTATACTCTACCAATGAAATTATCAATAATAATACCGGTATTTAACGAAGAGAAGACAATCGCTCAAGTAATAAAAAATGTCTACGCAGTCGAGTTTGAAAACCTCACAAGGGAAATAATAATTATCGATGACGGGTCTTCGGATAAGAGTCTTTCGGAAATAAAAAAAGGTATTGCTGGAAAAAATGGAATAAGATTAATTGCTCAAGGTAAAAATCAAGGAAAAGGAGCAGCTGTTGCAGCAGGGATAGAGGAGGCAACAGGAGACTATATAATTATCCAAGATGCTGATTTTGAGTACGATCCCAACGACATAAAGAAGCTGGTGCTTCCTGTTCTCAATAATCAAGCCAAAGTGGTATATGGGACCAGGCTTAATAGAATGCCTCATTTGGGGAAGGAAGAAAAAAGAGCGAGATTTCTTTTACACTATTTTGGAAATAGATTCTTAAGCTTAGTTACGAGCGCTCTCTATGGCGCGTGGATAACTGACATGGAAACCTGTTATAAGCTTTTTCCAACAAAGGCAGGTAAGAAGTTTGACCTGCGAGCTAGAAGATTTGATTTTGAACCGGAAATAAC
>CAZSXQ010000005.1:29574-30831 GCA_964611415.1 uncultured Gammaproteobacteria bacterium | reverse complement strand
TGGATAGAAAAATTAGACATTTAAAGCGACTCATCCAGGAAGGACAGGTAATTCGTACGCCCTCGAACAACGAATATGTCCAAATAGGCCACACCGTGACTATCCGAAGACTCACCTCAATGTAACTTTTCTATTGACAATTAACTCTCTTTTACTTAGAATGGCACAAATTGTAATAAATATTTATGCCAGTAGAGAATCCTATAATTATTGATGCCAGAAGTGCAAATGCAGATCTTCCACCCTTTATTTCAAGATTAAATGGACAGCTGACTCTCTCGAGCACTCACTACCCTGAGGGATCTAGAGTAGGCCCATATGATTTAATAATTCCATTCGGTAATTCTCGAGAAGGTTTAAGGGGTTTAGTTCCAGAATCGGAAAGATTAAGAAAAAATACTCCAGGCATAACAGTTTTAGGCTTAGAACAACCCGTCGTTTTTGTGGCAATGGATTTAATTACTGGAATCGCAAACGAACCTTTAAGAAGCCATGAAGATGCCCAGGACAGAGCTTTATACAGAGATAACCTAGGAGTAGTATACAGATCAATGGCTGAGGAGACAGTTGAGTGGACAAATGGAGAGAAAGCTTTAGTTTTTCCACCCAAGAATGGTGGAATATTTGTTGAAGAAGTTTTTAGACAATCAGGTCTTTATGCAGATTTTTTTGATTATCGAATGAGCAGAGTCCAAGATAACGCTGGTGGCTTAGCCGTAGGAGTTAATCTAGGAAATGATAATCCTCGAATCTCGGATTATAGAACTTTTGTGTTTGCCGATGACTGCATAGCCTCAGACATAAGCGCCCATGCAACCCTAATGATCATTCAGGAACAATTAAGAGAAGCGGGAATAAATCCATCTGATGCGCGAATTCTTATAACGGTTAGCGCTGCATCTCAAAGAGGTTTAGAATCACTAACATCTCCTGCTGTTCGAAAATATTTTGGCTTCCCTGAACTAAGCGCTGTCGTAGGAACTCTGGTTTATAAAATGGACAGCCATTTTTACTTAAGACATCCAGATGACAGATTTGTCGTTGGAGATATGGGCAACTGGACTAAATCACCTAAACCCACCACAGATACGAATCCTAGATAGAATTCATACTCTTGATTAATTGTTGCTAAATAAATAAAAAGTAATATAATTGTTTTTATGATTAGGAAATTGAATTTTGGGTTTTACTTTACACGCCCTTACGGGAGGTAACGTATTGCCAAAATTAACAGGCAATAAGCCTCCCAAGCGGGAG
>CAZSXQ010000005.1:0-29564 GCA_964611415.1 uncultured Gammaproteobacteria bacterium | reverse complement strand
TTTTTTGTGCCTGGAACCCCACTTCGCGTAAAGCTACGCGGGGGCGAAGGGAGGTGAATACTATGAAAGGAGCAATAAATGAAGAACCAACATCAAAAGTAGTTGTCCTTATAGATCATACCGGCGCGAGACACAGCGGAGAAAGATATGACGCCATGCAAGCATTAAGAGATGCAGAAACAGCAAGACCCATAAAGCGTGGTCTTGCAGAAATCACAGCTTTATCTCAGTCAGAAGATGAGGTTCTATGGCCGGATTGGAATAGGAAAATGAGAGGTAGGGAATGGGGTTAAATATAGAATACTTTTGGTTTTAAATTACTGATATTCGATTACTAGCTGTGGTCTATTAGATAAAGCAGACTCTCTGGAATAAAATTTAGCTGTATTACTGCCTGCCGAATCAATCCCTAGCGTAAAAACTCTGCCTTTTTTTAAATTGACAATTTTCTCAATGTCTAGCATAACTATCTTATTAGCTTTATTTGCCTTAAAGCTTACTATTTTATTTCCAAAAGAAGGTTTGTTCTTAAAATTAATTCTACTTTCTGTCCAACTGCTGCTTGATACTTCATTTAGGCTTTGCGTAGCATCGCTTGAATCACTAACTTTAATTCTTAAAATTGCTTTTAATATTTTTTTACCAGCTAAAGACGACAGATCAAACTTTAGATATGAAATTGTACTTGGAGTAGAATCAGTTTGGAAATAATTTAATGAGCCATGGTTAGCGCTTGGCTTATCTTTCCCAACAAATGCATCAGCAGTTGGTTCTAATTTTAATGTCTTTTTTGTTGGGGTAGGAGTTAAAGTTCCTGAAACATTTACTGGAATCTCAAATGAGCTTGAATAGTTATTGAAAGTTGCTTTTACAGTTATTCCTCCATTACCGGGTCTATTTGGTGTAAATTTGTTTGTGCTGGTATTTACATTTTCAATTGTTCCTACTTGGTCATCTGAAATAAATTTCCACTCATAATTTACTCCACCTAAAATTCTTTTGTAATTGGTATCCATCGCAGTCGCTAGAATAATAGAAGGTTCTGAACCTAAAGACGTATCAATTCTATCGGGATTTGCAACTACATAGGCTAAGCTACCAAAAACTATATAAGCTACCTGTGTATCCCGGCTATGTCTTGGATACTGACTTCTTAATTCCCCTGTAACTTTATAAACTCCTATCGGATCATTATTTGAAGATTTTATTTTAACTTGAATAATTTTTGTTTCTCCAGGACCAATACTCATAGCAGGACTGCTCGTTTGAAAACCGCCAACTGCTGCATACCCATTAACACTAAAATCTGATGCACCGCAATTAGGAGAATCGTTATTTTTAACAGTAAAATCGTAAGCTAGCTCTTCTCCTTGGATACCTACCTGAGATAGCGGGCTAACGCTTAGATCAGGACTCAAATGTCTGCAAACACTTTTATCTATTTTTATTTCAACCGTTGCCTTATCCTGATCATGGCTAATTTGCTTAACACTAATTCCATTCTGCGTATCAATAAAACTTTTACCATCAGTTAGTGAAGAGTTTCTAAAATCAACCGAACCTTCTGCTTCAGTGGTATTATCTATAAGCTGAGTTGAACCACTTGAATTATTAAATTGATTGTATCTTCTCCATAAATGAATGCCTACTCCATCAGTAATTCCTGTCGGAAGATTTTGATCATAATCTATGGCTTTTCTCAAGCTAATATAGTAATAGCTCCCACTTTCAGAAATTGGAACCCTAATAGCCTTAACGCTTGAATCGACATTCTCGAGAGCATTAACAGTAACTGTACTATCTGTATCTACGGTGAGAATTTGTGAATCAGCTAAATAATTAGTTTCTTCTTTATGCGGAGCGTTAAAATGAAACATATGTTCCCATGGAGTATATCCCATAACATCTGCTGGATCTCCATATTCATTTGAGCTACATCCGTTTGGATACCCATACTCAAATTCTCCGATAGGTTTATCTCCGCAGCTTAAGGAATTTGCGTGCGCAGAGCCGAAGTTGTGCCCAAGTTCATGAGCATAAATTCCAACTGTTTTTACCTCAGTCATCCACGCTTCCGAAGGAACTCCGCCTATAGTGGCCCACGCTGAGGCCCAGCAATTTCCCTTAGTAGGAAAAATGTAAAGAATTCTATTGTAATCACTTAATTTTATTCCGCGGTCATAAGCTATTGCCTGAGCCGCAGTCCCCCAAACATAAGAACCATCACAGCTCTCATTACTAGAGGGAAGAGTGTAGTAACCCACGACATCTCCTTCAACCTGAACCTTATCATACGAATTAGTTTTATAGTAAGATTTTATAGACTGAGCATCATCTGAGAAAAGTATTTTTCTAGCCTCATCTTTTGATATAGGTTTTCTTAAATCATCATCAAAATTAAATAATATTGCCAATACTTTTTGCGGGCCTAAGGGGTTTTGCTTCGGTGAGTCGTACACATGAAGGCCTGTGGTATCCACTTCGCCTCCACCCTGAATTACTACTTTATTATCAAGACCATATCCCTTAACTGACACTTCAGTCCCTGTTTGTAAATATCGCAAAGGCTTTGCGGAATACAGATCATAAGATTTAACCATTTTTTGATTGTTATCAAAAACTTGCACCCTATATTCAAACTTATCTTTTTTATTTTTAATATCATCGTAATGAATTACGACAAGCTTTCCTTTTATGTCAACTTCTTTTTCAACTTGATCACGTACTTGAAGAGAAAGATTTTTGGTAACCTGAGAAGGCAAAGCATTAAGTAGAAACTCCTCCGGATTTTCTTCGGCTAATTTAAGCATTTTCTCTTTTCTTTCTTTAGCTTTAGTTACTGCAACTCCTACTTGTCTTCCTTCTGAAGTCGTGGATTTTCCCGCTTTATCTACTCTTAAATCAAGTTTTCCTTTTGTCATGACTAGAGAAGACAATTCGCTAACTGTGCTTGGATTTACTATTGAGGCCTGCTTCTCTACGACTTGTTTCTGCTGAGAAAGAATAACCGTAGTGGGTATCCCAATTACAACTAGTATAATTAGGATTAAGAGTTTTTTGTTAAATTTAACTTTTTTAAGTTTAGCAATTATTCCCTTTGCTTCTTCAACTCCATTATTAAGATTAAAATAGTCGGACATTTATAATAGCCTTAATAAAATAATAGATTGAGTAGGGGATTAAAGTCAACGGACTGCATTTTGCCTCAAAATTTGATATCCTTAAGATAACCCTCTCCTCTCATCCTCTCCCTAAGGGAGAGGAATAAAAGGTGATGTGATTATATGGAGAATGAATTGATAAACATAAAAAATAACGCAGTCTCTTTAATTTTGGACTCAAATGATCCCAAAGACCTAGAAGAAATAAAGCTGCAATTTTTAGGCCGAAGCGGAAAACTAACCCTAGCAATGAAGGAACTTCCCAAAATAGATCCTGATAAGCGTAAAGAAGTGGGAATCCTAGCAAATGAGGTCAAAGAGACCATTGAAAATACACTCAAAGATAAAGAGCAGCAATTAAAACATGTCAATATTAAAACCAAGATAGAAAAAATAGACGTTACAAATCCTGGAATTAGACCGCCTCTGGGTCATCTTCACCTCATCACTCAAGCCATCCTAGAAATAACTGATATTTTTGAACGGATTGGTTTTACGAGAGTAAGATATCCCGAAGTCGAGTGGGACTGGTATTCCTTCGGTGCATTAAATTTCCCCGAAAATCATCCGGCCAGGGATGACTGGGAAACTTTTTTTATTGACGAAGAACCAAACAAGAAATTTGGACCAATGCTTTTAACCCCTCATACGTCAAGTGGTCAAATCAGGGAAATGCGAAACGTAGTGGAGTCCGCCTCTGGCGGAGAAATTCCTCCAATTAAAATGCTTAATATTGCCAAGTGCTATAGGAGACAATCAGACGTCTCACACACTCTTATGTTTCACCAATTCGAAACACTGGCGATTGCAGAAAAAGTATCAATCACAGATCTTAAGGGTGTTTTGGACTATTTCGCCAAGGCATATTTTGGGCCTGACAGAAAAACTAGGATTAGACCGTATCATTTCGAATTTACTGAACCCTCTTTTGAAGTAGATATTTCTTGCGGCATGTGCAATGGTCAAGGCTGTAAATTATGTAAAGAGGGGTGGCTTGAAATGGGAGGAGCCGGAATGGTTCATCCAAATGTTTTAAAAAATGCAGGATTAGACCCTAATAAATATACCGGTTTCGCATCAGGCTGGGGAGTGGAAAGAGTATTAATGATGAAAGAAGGGATCGAGATTGATGATTTGCGTTTGCTTTACAGCAATAAACTCGAGTTTCTCGAGCAATTTTAAATGAATCCCGTTAAAGATCGATTTATATAAAAACAGTTTAAATGCAATGAATAAAATAAAATTAAAAACTAATATTAGAAAGGAATACGCAAGCGTCAAAGACGCTCGCTATCTTTAACGGGATGAATATAAAAATAGTCGATTCCTGGCTTAGGGAATATTTAGATACTAAAGCATCAGCTCAGGATATAGCACGCGAGCTTTCTTTAACAAGTGTTTCGGTAGAGAGGGTTGAAAGAGTCAATGATGAACAAGTATACGATATTGAAATAACTACTAACAGGCCTGATCTAATGAGTGTAATTGGGATCGCTAAAGAGGCAAGCGTAGCTCTTTTCGAACAAGAAACTCCGGCAAAATACCACACCCCAAAACTACCAAATGCCCCCCAGGCAGATATTTCTTTCCCAATTGAAATCCTGAATGATTCTAAATTGGTGAACCGTATCATGGCAGTGGTCATGGAAGTAGAAATAGGAGACTCTCCGAAATATATTAAAGACCGGTTAGAAGCTTCCGACATCAGAAGTCTTAATAATGTAATCGATGTAACTAATTATGTAATGAGGGAGATTGGGCACCCTTGTCATGTATTTGATTTTGATTTACTAAACACTAAAAAAATGGTTATCAGAGAGTCAAAGCCGGGCGAAGTTCTAACGACGCTGGATGGAAGACAATACAGATTAACCGGCGGAGACATAGTTGCTGATGACGGCAAAGGTGAAATCATTGATCTTTTGGGAGTTATGGGAACGGCTAACTCAGTTGTCCAAAAGAATACAAAAAGAATTTTATTTTTTCTGGACAATAATAATCCTAGATATATAAGACAAACTTCAATGAGTCTAGGAATAAGAACTGAGGCTGCGATTATAAATGAAAAAGGAGTGGACCCGGAGCTAATGGAGCAGGCTTTTAAGAGAGGTGTAGAGCTTTATCAAAAAATAGCAGGTGGAAAAATTGTATCAAAGACAGTTGATATTTATCCGAATAAAGTAAAAACCCATTTAATCAAAGTTCACGCAAATAAGATAAATGGAGTAGTTGGTGTTGAGATTCCGCTTGCAAAATCAACCCAGATACTTGAAGGACTTGGATTTAAAGTTAAGAAAATTAAAGACATGCTAGAAATAGAAGTACCAACAATTAGAATTAATGACGTCATAAATCAAGAAGATATTATTGAAGAAATTGCAAGAGTCTACGGGTATCACAAAATTCCTAGCCAGATTCCAACATTCTCGAATAATAAAACTGTCCCCTATGCAAATCAGTTCTATTTTGAAGAAAAAGTAAAAAATGCATTAAAATATTGGGGCTATACCGAGGTATATACATATTCCTTAGTTTCCGAAGATCTATATGAAGGCCCTATTGAAAAAGCTGTTAAAGTTAAGAATCCCTTAAATGAAGACTCTGTATACCTGAGAAATACCATTGTTCCTAGCTTATTACAGGTTATTGAAAACAATAAAAGCAAGGAAACTATAAAAATCTTTGAGCTAGCAAATACCTACCATAAAAAAGAGAAAAATCTTCCCGAAGAAACTTTAAAATTATCAGGAGCAATAAAAAATCAAAATGTTTCATTTTTTGAAGCAAAAGGATTAATCGAACAGCTTTTTGAAGACTTGGGGATTAAAAATTATAAGTTTAAACAAAGAAAAGAAAGCTTAGGAGCCGAAGTTTTAATAGAAAATGCAAACATAGGCTATATAGAAATACTCGATAATAGCACTTTAGATTTTGAACTAGATTTTGAAATAATATTAAAGAATTCAAATCTTAAAAAGATTTATAAACCTCTCGCTAAATTTCCCCCTGTAATCGAAGATCTAACCTTAGTACTAGATGACGCAATAAACACTGAGGATGTACTATCTGAAATAAAACTTCAAAGCTTCTTAATATTAGATGTAAATTTAAAAGATAAATATAAAAATTCAAGAACTTTCCATATTACCTATCAAGCACAGGATAAAAACCTAACGAATCAGGAAGTTGCTGAGATTAAGGAAAGAATCATAGCGGCTGTAATAGAAAAATTTAGGGCGTCGGTGAAATAGTAGGAACTATTGTCTCAGTAGGTGTCGGCGTTATTTCCTCATCTTTCTTTTCTTCTTTCTTTGGATTAAGAACATCATCCGGTGCGTGATAGATTGGGTCATCCTTATGATTTTGTTCAATCCATGCATCAATCCCAGCTTGCCACCTATTAACTCCATCAGAGGATACCGGATCACTTTCTCTAAAAATAATGTAAGTTTTGCCGTCCTTACTCTTGTAAACCGTGGAAGGGCTTGTGGGCTCAGTTCCTTTTACGAAATACTCTGAACGGGTAGATCTATTGTCATAAGGCATTCCGCCTGTTAAAGAATCAACCTGAACAGCCACTATATTTTTTGGCTGCTCCGGCTGTTCATCCTTTTTATTCTTAAGCGCCTCAGTCATAATTTTATTCCAAATAGGACTGGCTCCGGTTATACCAGACGCAATTGCAGGATTCATAGGACTATTGTCATTATTTCCTACCCAAACCCCTACAACAAATGACGGGGTAAAACCAACTGTCCAGTTATCTCTTTTTTCGTCAGTAGTTCCGGTTTTGACAGAAACGTTCTTTCCGGAAATATTAAGCAAAGATCGTGAACCAAAAGCGTCAGCTCTTGCATTGTTATCAAGAAGGATATGAGAAATTAAAAAAGCTATCTCCTGAGACAGCACTTTTTGACCATCTTTCTTCTTTGCTTTAAATAATGTTTTACCTTTATTGTCTTTCACTTCTAAAATTGTGACCGGATCTTGTCTTACGCCCTTGTTAGCAAAAACACCATAGACTGTTACCTCGTTTAATAACGACGTCTCTCTTCCTCCAAGAACAAGAGAAAGTCCGACAGATGATAAATTCTTGGAAGTTGGCTGCCAATTTTCAATTCCCATTTCATAACCTTTTTCCATAACGTCTTTCACCCCAACCCTTGCTAACATTTTTACCGCTGGGACATTGAAAGAGTTAGCTAATGCAAATCTGAGCTGAATTGGTCCGCGGAATTTTCCGTCGTAATTTACTGGTGAATAGGTAGGCTTATCTGAATTTCCCGTTGGGAATTCAGTTTTAACATCCATAATCATGGTTGATGGAGTGTATCCTTTTTCAAAAGCCGCAGCATACATAACAGGTTTCAGAGAAGAACCAGGCTGTCTGTTTGCTAAAGCTACGTTAAAATTTCCGTCAGCATCAGTATCAAAATAGTCTTTACTGCCAACCATCGCAAGTATTTCTCCATTTTTTGGATTAGCTACAACGGCTGCTCCGTTTCCTACTCTAAATCCCTTAAGTTTTTCTATTTCACTTTTTACAATATCTTCAGACTTTTTTTGAAGTTCATAATCAAGAGTTGTTTTTACCTGAAGACCTCCGTTCTCCACCATCTCCTCACCAAATTGCGCCGCTAGAATTTGCTTAACATAAATGACAAAATGCGGAGCCTTCATTGAAACTGATTCTCTTTGTGTGAATTTCATTTTTTTAATTTCCTCAAGAGCTTTTTTTTCTTGGTCTTTTGTAATATACCCTTGCTCTCTTAAGTTTTTTAAAACAACCTGACTCCTTCCAATGTAATATTTATTTCCCGTAAAAGGTGAATAAACACTAGGGCTTTGAGGAAGTCCTGCTAAAAGCGCGCTTTCCGGAAGACTCAACTCTTTTACTTTTTTTCCAAAATATGTCTCAGATGCCGCTTCAACTCCTATTGCAGTACCGCCATAGGGAACGTCATTAAGATACATTTCTAAAACTTCATTTTTTGAATATCTTTTATCAACTTGGATGGCAAGAATTAGTTCTTTTATTTTCCGGGGAAGAGTTCTTTCCGAAGAAAGCAAAACATTTTTAACAAGCTGTTGGGTGAGAGTTGAACCTCCCGTAACCCTTCGTCTTATAATAGGGTCTATTATAAGCCCTCTAATGTATCCAGTAATTGAGAAACCTTTGTTTTTGTAGAAATCTTTGTCTTCCGTAGCTATAGTTGCCTGCTGTAAATACTTGGGAATCTGATCAAGGTTTACGTAGCTCCTATTAACGTCTTCATAAACAGAGTAGAGAGGAATTCCGTTACGGTCATAAATTCTAGTCGAATTTCCAATTTGCGCTTCGGATAACTTTCCAGGCTCAGGAAGGTCACGGCTGTACCATAAAAAAAGACCCACCATCATTACTATGCCTCCAATAACTGCAAATAAAGCATAACGGGAAAGTTTGGAATAAAGGGTGATTTTAGTAGGCAGACGAAAGCTTCTTTTGGATTTTATCCTGGTTCGCGTCCGCCTCGAACGAAATCCGTAATCAACCATTTTGTAGATATAATTATACCAAACTTAGCCTCCGTATGCTATACTCGAAGATAATGAATGACGTACTAATTCGTGGGGTAACCAATATCGTTCCTGGCAAAAATGAGCTCGAAAAGCTGCTTAGCTCTGGAAAAAAGCTAAATGTATATTTGGGAATAGACCCTACAGCAACCAAAATTCACTTAGGACACGCTATGCCTCTTAGAAAACTCCAAGCTTTTGCTGATTTAGGACATAATGTAACTTTCCTGATAGGAGATTTCACCGCATTAATAGGAGATACATCAGATAAAGAATCGGAAAGACCGTCTCTCACAAAAGAAGAGATAGAAGAAAACTTTCAGACATATAAATCCCAGGCTGAAAAAATTCTAGACTTTTCCAAGATTAAAGTTGTACATAATAGTGAGTGGCTCTCTAAGCTCACCTTTGAAGAAATTATAAAAATTTCTCAGCAATTTTCAGCTGGAGATTTCGTGGGAAGAGAACTGATCAAAAAAAGACTTACCGAAGGAAAGAGAGTAGGACTTCATGAATTACTATATCCTGTCATGCAGGGATATGACAGCTATTATATGGATGCCGATGTTCAGATTGGAGGAGCAGATCAAGTGTTTAATATTCAGGCCGGCCGCACTCTTCAGAAAAGCTTAAGAAATAAAGAGAGTTTTGTTTTCTGCACAGACTATTTGATGGGAACCGACGGAAGGAAAATGAGCAAAAGCTGGGGCAATGCAATCTGGCTAACAGATAAACCTTATGAGATGTACAGAAAAACAATGGCAATAAACGACGATCAAATTCTAAATTATTATTTACTTGGAACCAGCATTCCCGAAGCTGAAATCCCCAGCGGATCGGATATTTCTCAAAATCCTATGGAAGTTAAGAAAAAATTGGCAGGAATAATAGTTTCGGAACTTCACTCTAAAGACGAAGCGAAGAAAGCCCAAGAAGAATTTGAGAGAGTGGTCCAAAACAAGGAACTACCAAACGTCATGGAAGAGAGAGCTGTTGCCGCTGACAGATTAATCGACGAAGATTTATTAGTTGAATTTGGTCTCGCATCGTCTAGGTCCGACGCAAAAAGACTTTTTGAGCAAAATGGAGTTTCATTAGATGGAGAAAGAATAAAAACAGGCCAGACCCTAATAGATGAACCTGGAGAAAATTTAGTTCTCAAGGTTGGAAAAAAAATGTTAAAATTAAAAGTGAATGGATAATTTAAGTAAAAAGCATAGAATTGTTTTCATAATAATTTTTGGATTAATTGCATTCTCTCTTCTTGCATCTTCAATACTTCCGTTTATACTATAATCCAATAAATATGCCTCTTCTTAAATCTAGTATCGAAGCCGCTGGGGGTATATATAAAAGATATGCAGCCTCTTTGGAAAAATTGGGAATTGTAAATTTTGAAGACTTCTTATTTCACATACCTTTTAGATATGACGACTATTCAATTATTTCTAAGATAAACCAGCTTCAGCCCGGTGAAGTGGTAACCATAAGAGGAAAGGTAATAGACATAAAAAATCAATATACAAGAAGGCATTTTGTTCTCCAAACTGCAAAGATTGAGGATGAGACAGGAATAATTGAAATTGTTTGGTTTAACCAACCCTATATTGCCAAAACTATTTCTAAAGGAGATTTTATTTCATTGTCCGGTAAGATAGAACAGAAATTAAATAAGTTAGTAATGCAATCCCCGGATTACGAAATTGTCCCGCAGAAGCGGGATCCCGCAAGCGACGGGAGAACTAGCAATTTCATTCACACGGGAAGATTGGTGCCAGTTTATAACGAAACTCGAGGAGTATCATCCAAATGGCTAAGAAGGCAGGTCTTTAAACTTTTGAATGAAAACAAAAATGAACTTGTCGATTTCTTACCCAAGGAAATAGTAAGCAAACATAAACTACAAGAATTCTCTCAAGCTATTCAAAAAGCTCACTTTCCTGATAATTTAGGAGAAGTAACATCTGCTATAAAAAGACTGTCTTTTGATGAATTATTCTTAATGCAAGCTAGCGCAAATGTCAGAAAAGAAGAATGGGACAAGGAACTAAAAAGTAATCCGTTTGAAATTAAGAAATTTAAAACTAAAATCGACACACTCACAAAAACTCTCCCATTTACATTAACTCACGCGCAAACAAGAACTCTAGAAGAGGTCTTTTCAGATCTTGCATTAAAAAAACCAATGAATAGGCTTTTGGAAGGGGACGTAGGAAGCGGAAAAACTATTGTTGCAGGAATCTCAATGTATCTGGCCCATTTGAATGGCTTCCAGTCTATTCTTATGGCTCCTACGGAAATACTTGCAAATCAACACTATAAAACAATTTCAAATCTTTTGTCTCCCTTTGGGTTAAAAATTTCCCTCCGTACTAGCGCAAACAAAAAAAACGAAATTTTCGACATTCTCGTAGGTACTCACGCGGTAATTTCAGAAAGCGTCAAGCTTACAAAACTTGGTTTTGTAGTAATTGATGAACAACAAAGATTCGGAGTGGAGCAAAGAACCATTCTTAGAAAAAAAGGGGACAACCCTCATGTCCTAACCATGACCGCAACTCCAATACCAAGAACTATAGCGCTAACCATGTACGGCGATTTGGATCTCTCGATTCTGGATGAAATGCCAAGAGGAAGAAAAGAAATAAAAACATGGCTAGTACCAAATGTGAAAAGAAATAATGCTTATGATTGGATTAAAAAACAAATTGACGCCAATAAAAGTCAGGTGTTTATAGTTTGTCCTTTTATCGAGGAGTCTGAAAGCTTGAGTTCAGTAAAAGCTGCAGCGAAAGAATTTGACGATCTTCAAAAAAATGTCTTTGAAAAATATAAATTAGCTCTTATTCACGGAAAATTAAAATCAAAAGAAAAAAACGAAATTTTACAAAACTTTAAAGAGGAGAAGTGCGATATCTTGATTGCAACTCCCGTTGTAGAAGTAGGAATTGATATTCCAAACGCCGATATAATAATAATAGAGGCCTCGGAAAGATTTGGATTATCTCAGTTACATCAATTACGAGGAAGAGTAGGAAGAAACGACAGGCAGGCATACTGTCTGCTTTTTACAGAATCTTCTAATCCTCTGACACAACAAAGACTAAAAGCAATGGAAAAGACCAACATTGGCGCAGAACTAGCGGAACTTGATCTTAGAATGCGGGGCCCTGGAGAAATCTACGGAACCCGTCAATCCGGAAGGAACTTTCTAAAAATAGCTAGTTTTTCTGATTTTGATTTGATAAAACAAACGAAAGAAGAGGCCGGAAGGATTACACCAATGCTTTCAAAGTACCCCAAACTTTTAGAAAAAATTAAAGAAATTAACATAAAACAAGTATCCCCGGATTAGAAATGTCAAAACATCACGTTGTATATGTGCCTGGGCTGGATGACTCCAGAAAAGGGTATGAATTAATTATTGAAAAGTGGAAAATTTACGGAGTTGTTCCCCATGTATATAGAATGGGCTGGAAAGATGGGGAAACTAGTTTTAAACCCAAGCTTAAAAGATTCACATCGTATATTGATCAATTACCTATAAACAAAGACTTAGTGTCATTAGTGGGAGCAAGCGCAGGAGGCAGTGCTGTTCTTAATACATATATTGAAAGACCCCAAATCCACGCCGTTATTAATTTATGCGGAAGACTTAGGGAAGGCAAAAACGTTCATCCATCCTTGGATTTTGCTTCAAGAAAAAGCCCGGCATTTAAAGAGTCTGTAAAACTTTTTGAAAAAAGAGAACCAAATATGACCGCTACGCAAAGAGGTAAAGTCTTAACAATCACTCCACTTTGGGACGAAGTAGTCCCAAGGTCAACTGTTTCTCTGTCTGGGGCAGTAAATAAAACAATTCCTTCCGTAGAACATATGCTAAGTGGGTTACTATGTATAACAATTTTTTCTCCGTTGATATTCAAATTTATACTTAAAAAGTAAAAGTGTTGCGATTACGCCTGAAATAAAGTAAAATGCGCATATGGGTGGAGAACCAAAAAGAAGACATTCAAGAGCACGAAAGGGAAAAAGAAGAGCTAGTATTAGTCTCTCGATTCCTAATGCAATAGTTTGCCCAAATTGCGGGATTATGACTATGTCTCACGCGGTTTGCAAAAAGTGTGGGTTTTATAGAGGAAAAGATGTTTTAAGTCTTAAAAAGACCCAAGAAGTTAACTCATAATGAAAACGGCGTTAGACCCGAGGCACAAAAAAAGACAAAAGATCGTAGAAGACCTCTTTAAAGTAGATTTCCACAAACAACCTATTGGAGTAGACTCATCCATAGTGGTAACTAATTTTGGTCTCATAGATGAAAGAATAAAAAACGCCGCGCCTGAATTTCCGGTTGATAAAATCAATAAAGTTGATCTAGCAATTCTTCGTCTTGCGGTATATGAGCTATTGGTCTCAAAAAAAGAACCGCCAAAGGTTATAGTAGATGAGGCAATAGAACTTGCTAAAGAATATGGGGGAGAAAGCAGTCCTGCGTTTATAAACGGAGCACTCGGAAAGGTCATAAACAATGACGAAACTACCAAAAATTAAAAACAACAAACTCCTAGAAGAAGCTTTAACTCATAGGTCATATCTTAACGAAGTTAAAGAAAAAACACCTTCAAATGAGAGGATGGAGTTTTTAGGAGACAGCATACTCTCTTTCGTAGTGTCAGATTATCTCTTTAATAAATACCCTGATTTTAACGAAGGAAAACTTACGAACTTAAGATCACTATTAGTAAACACTAAAATGCTTGCCGATCTTGCTAAAGAATGTGATTTGGGATCCCTCTTAAGGCTTTCAAAAGGAGAAGAAGAGTCAGGCGGACGGAATAATCCAAGTCTTCTAGCCGATACATTTGAGGCATTTATTGGTGCTATATTTCTTGACCAGGGAATTGAAGCAGCTGAAAAATTTATAAACCTGACAGTAATTCCAAGAGCTGAAGAATTTATTCAAAAAAACTTACTTAAAGATCCAAAAAGCAGGCTCCAAGAATATGTTCAATCCAAACGTCAAACTTCTCCTCTATATAGAGTCACTGAGGAAGAAGGACCTGCTCATGCAAAAACATTTACAATTGGAGTTTATGTAGACGAAAAATTGCTTGGGAAAGGAACGGGGCACTCCAAGCAAGAAGCAGAAGAAAGCGCTGCGGAAGACGCACTTAGATCAATTAAATAGCCCTTCACTTGAGCAAAGCCAAAAATAATGATACAATATTCCCCATGTCAGTCGTAATAAGACTTGCCCGTGTGGGTAAAAAGGGCGAGCGAAAATTTAGGATAGTTGTCAAAGAAAAAAGATCCAGACGCGACGGTGATTCTGTCGAGACTTTGGGATCTTTTGAAAAAGGACAAACTCCTTCTCAAAACCTTAATAAAGAGCGCTATAAGTATTGGCTCTCGGTTGGCGCGCGGCCTAGCGAAACAGTGGCTAAGATTTTTGAAAAATGAAAGATATTTTAACCTTCATTGTCTCCGGAATAGTTGATAAATCAGAGAGTGTAGAAATAACAGAAGAAGAAAATCAAGGCATAGTTAACCTTACTGTTAAAGTTGACCCTGATGACATGGGAAAAATCATTGGAAAAGAAGGGAAAGTTATAAAGGCTATTAGAAATCTCATGAGAATTCCCGGAGTGCTTCAGGGAAAAAAGATTTACATAACTCTTGCAGAAGCTTAAAATCCTCAAGCCTCAAACTATATGAAAGTATCAATTCTTACACTCTTTCCAAAGATGTTTGAAGGTCCATTTGACCTATCAATAATCCAGCGTGCGAAAGAAAAAAAACTTATTGAAATAAATTTTGTTGACATTCGTGATTTCGGAATAGGAAAACACAAAACTGTTGACGATAAACCCTATGGTGGGGGAATAGGGATGATTTTAAAGGTTGATGTGCTAAAAAATGCACTCGATTCAGTGACTGAAAAAAAACTTAAAAAAAATGAACAAAAAATAATTTTACTTAGCGCAACGGGGGAAATTTATAACCAAACTAAAGCCCGCGATTTTTCAAAACTTAAACACCTTATTATTATTTGCGGCCACTATGAAGGCGTAGACGAAAGAATTAAAGATTTTATCGATGAAGAAATATCAATTGGAGATTTTGTTTTAACGGGTGGTGAAATTCCTGCAATGCTTATTATAGACAGTGTTGGAAGACTGGTAAAGGGCGTCTTGAAGAAAGGCGCAACTGAAAATGAATCTTTTTCAGAGGCAAATATGCATCTTGAGCATGCCCAGTTCACTAGGCCTTATGATTTCAAAGGCTTGAAAGTCCCCGCAATTCTTCTTTCAGGAAATCATGAAGATATTGATGCATGGAAGAAGAAAACATCTCTTGAAAAAACAAAAAATCTAAGGATAGATCTACTTAAAAAGGGGACTCATTAAGCTCTCCCGAATCTGAGGAATCAGGAGTTAAATTAAGAATATCTCCTCCTATTGCTTCATTCCATGATGTTATTTCTTCGAGAGCTGTTCTTTCGATATCCGTTGAAGATCTTACCGTTGTCCGATCATCTAATGTCCCTGTTACAAAAGGGCTATAGAAGAACCTAATGAGAATCGTAGAGATTCCTCCCGCGCTTGCTATACCATCAACTGATGAAATTGGGTATGTTTTATAAATTTGATCTGCAAAATCTACCGCCTGCTCCAACTCTCCAACTATATTTACGTTAAAAGAAATAGCCTGACGGGATGATTCCGGCTCAATTGATGTTATCTCTTGAAAGTTATAACTTTCTATCTGAATATTTGAGAGACTTGCGGCTGTATAGATAGCTAGCAAAGCTTCTTCTAACGGTTTCCTCTCCGGTAGAGTTCTTGCCACTAATTGAACTTCCGAATTAATCAATTCGATGTTTGCTGTAGAAAGTATTTTTTCAGATTCCTTAATCTTGTTAAGAATTTTTGTTTCTGCATCCACCGCATTTTTCCTGGATGGGAAAGACAATAACTGTGGAATTATAAATATCAAAAAAAGTAAAACAGATATTGATATTGCAAATATTGGAACAATGAGATCTTTATTCTCGTAATAAAGACCTATTAACGTTTCCTTATCGAGTTTAATATTTTTTTTCATATTATTTAATAATTGCTACCTCCATTAAGTAACTTGTCCCATCATAAGAAAAAGAGTTAATATTTATGCTTGATATTGACTTAGATTGAATCAACTTTAAGAGATTATTCAAAAATTCATTTAGAGATAACAGGGAGCGGGATGAAAGCTTTACTGTTGTTCCATTCGCATCTAGAGAGAACTCATCCATTACCAAGGACCCTGTTTGCCCCTTAACTATCTCCCTTACTAAACCGGTGTTTTTTGGTCTATCTGAAAGAACCTGGGATATTTCACTAAGTCTCGAATTCAAAAGGATAATTTTTAGGGCAGTTTCATCGTAAATTGAGATTTTTTTTATTAAATCTTGCTGCTGTTTCCTTACATAGTTAACAGAAAATCTATAGTTAATTAAAAAAATTAAAAGCGAGGCAAAACCAACTAAAAAAAGCAGGATGAAGGAATAATTTTTTAGCTTTTTTTGCCTTGACGTTTTTGAGTCTTCAAGACTTGTCCTTGAGATTAAATTTATATTAGCGCTCATAAGCTCTCAAACTAAGCCCTACGGCAATGGAGTAATCTGGGGCATTGTTCATTATTTCCTTAGGTACAATATTTTCACCTAAGAATTTCCAAGGATTAGCGATTACTGTCTCTATTCCAGAACTGTTTGCAAAATACATATCAATGCCGGGTATTTTTGCTGTTTCACCTGACAGAAGAATTTGTTCGATCTTACTGTCTTTATATTTTTGAGAATAATATATTACGGCTTTTTTTACTTCTGAAAGAATAGATGAAAGAATTGGCTCCGTAGACTTTCCTATTCTTTGCCCTAAAGGACTATTGGATATACCGTATGTCTTTTGATATTCCTGAGCTTGAGCATAAGACAATCCAAAATCTGTAGATATAGCACGGTTTATCGCCGCACCCCCTAAGGGAATCGAGTAAGTAAAAACAAGATTACTCCCAATGACAATTGCCAGAGACGTACTTATGGTTCCAATATTTATAATAATTGTTGGAGTGATTGAATTTGGAGGTAAAAAGCTGGTTAACGCTCTAACCGTTGCCAACATCTCTGTTTCCATACTGCTTATCGTAAGCCCCGCTAGAGATATAACTTTTTGATATTTTTTTACCACTATGCTTGGTGCTCCAACCATCAAAACTAACATTTTCTCATTCGCTTGTACTTTTCTATTAATAACATTCCACGATAAAGATACATTCGATAGGGGGATTGGAATATATTGCTCAGCTTCCCAATATATAGCTGATGCTAACTCTCTGTCTGATAAGTAAGGCATATCGACTACTTTTGTATATGCTTGGTTTTCAGGAAGAGCTATATTCACTCTTTTGGTAGAAATCCTAGCCTCTGCTAAGGTCTTTTTTATCGTTTGGGCCATTTCCTCCTCATCCACCGGGGACTCGGAAAGCATTCCTTTTGGGGGAGTAGGCGATACTATACAAGCGTTGAGCTTGAATCCATTCTTATCAGGAGTAAGCTCCACAGCCTTTATAGTAGATACTCCTATATCTAAACCGAATGATTTGTTGTTCATAAAGGAAGGAACAAATTGTATGGGAAAAATTCAATAGGAATCCGTGGATATCCCTGATAGACTCTGATTTTTCGCGAAGTGTTTCCTGAAGTTCCCACAGAATCAATTGTATTACCCTGCGCCGGGAGGGAAGTGGCCCCTGAGGCCACTGTTACGACTGTAGTATTGGCATAAACAGGTATTACCCTTGCTATGTAACCATTCGTGATTGGAATTGTAAAACCTTGATCATAGGTTTTACCACTTACGGCCCCGGAGCCTAATGTTGGAGCAGTAAACCCATCTGCCCGACCAGCGCATGAAGAACCATAAGCGTAACGGGTAAGAGTAGGGTTGTTTCTGTCTGTTCCGCTAATTACAGCAACTTCGATCGCAGCGTTCTGGGTACAGCTTGCAGAGTTGTTTGTCCAGCGTATAGTAAGATTTCCTGACCACTGGCCGCCTGAGAAATCTGAAACAGACAGCCATACATCTGCTCCTTCATCTTTGTATACCGTACCTCCATCGTTTAGCCTTACTGTGTTATTCCTAACCTCAGTCACAGTCGCTGTAAAATCAGCATCATTCGAAAGACTTCCTGTGCTTGTGCCTACCGTTGCGTCGCTAAGAAGCTTCTCTATCCCTGCTTCAGCGGCTGACAAGGCTTTTTGGGAATTAGCTTCTTCAGTCGATACTTTTGTATTAGTTATGCTTCTGGAAACTGCAGAAAGTCCTACAGTCAATGAAACAACAGCCGCTAAAACTACTATGAGAAGTATTTGACCATCCTGACGCTGTGATAAGAACTTGGCAATACCTTTCATCAAGAAAATACCCATACTTTAAGACTAACAATGTTCGCAATTACTGTCAAGGCATATTCCGAATGAAATAGGCCGAGACCCGCCGACAATCGCTCCGTGAGCCACGCTACGAATAGTAGGTAAGGTGAACGTTAAGATATGGCTGGGTCAACAGTATTACTTATTTCTCATTTTAACGCTCGTTGAAAAACGGATTTGAGCGCGTTTCTCAGTAAGACCTGTAGGATTGGGGTCAGTACCATAAGTAAGATCAAAACTTAATCCTATCACTGGAGAAACATCTTGGCTGTCTTGTGTGCAAGTAAGACTACATGTACCCGTAACTACGGTTACCCTATTCGAATCAAATAGTGACTCGTCATCTATGGTGAGTCCTTCATCGCTACAAGATAGTGTCTTTTCCGCGCCTGCTGAAAATATTTTTAAAAAGTTAAATCTAGTATCCGGAGAACCAGGCACAGGACAGGACTTAACAAATGAAGAGTCTATTTTCTGATCACTTACGCCTTCAAAACTTTCGGCGAATTGTATCATTCTTCCTACTTTGCTTATCGCGCCATTACCGTTCTGCCTAACAATATCCAAAGATGTTGTTTTACTGCTAGTTCTAAATGAAGAAGCGAGTATAGCTACTACAATTGTGGTAGTAGTAATTATTATAGACGTCGCTACTAAAATTTCGATTAGACTAAATCCTAAATGACGCTTCGTATTCATCTTATTTTATTCAAATCCACAAAACACGAATTAAGTTCAACCTTATGACAAATTTCCCCTCCCGTGCACCTTGAATCTGTCCAAGCTACGGTTGATGCAACAAAAACTGAGGACACCCCATCATCTACCTGACATGACTCGCCAGGCACATCTTCACGGCCATCTTCACCCGATGAATTAATATATACTGACCTAAAGAAAACCCCTCCTATATTTACATCGCATCCTGAAGCACTTTCGGGAGTTGTAATGGTTGTTTCCCCTTCGCCTAAGCAGTATGATCTGTCACCAAGCGCGGAAAGAGAAGCGAAGCTATTTTCCTTCATGTTTCTGGCAATATCCAAACCCTGCTGGGCATAGTTGGAAGCAAGATTTTGGTTCCTCGTAAAATTTGACTGACTAATTGAATTAGTAAGAGCTACTACTATTCCCGTAACTACTATTCCTGTAATCGCTATTGCTAAAACAGCTTCTATTAAAACGTCTCCTTTTCTTTGTCTTAATAAATTTCTGTGATTTTTCATTCAATCCTTCCTATCGGATGAACTGTTATAGTTTTCGTATCTGACCCATTTGTTAATTGTATTGTACCCGGAGATCCGGGATTAACACTATTACTAAATTCCCCTGTAAGTACTAGGAATAGAAAAGACGGGGGATTGGCAGTTAATGTAACTTCTGATGGCAAAGTTTTACTTTTCGTTACATATGTAGTTTGAACTCCCGCAAGATCACAAACCTCTCGGAGGGTATAGGTCGTTGAAGTAAGATCAATTCTATGCCCTACTAAGGTATAAGTTTGACGGCATTTGTTTATTGTCTGAGAGAGAGCGCTTGCCCTTGCTTCATTAAGAGTGTTCCTAAGGTCTTCATAAGAAGTGTTTATCCTTTGCTGTTTATTAAATCTTATAAAAGCTACGTATGAAGCGCTCGAAATTATAAGTATTATAACCATGACAATTAAAATCTCGATTAGAGTAAATCCAGCACCATTTTTAGTGAGTCCAATCCTTTTTTTTAATTCTTTCATTAAATGGTGCTGGATAAAACCTTTATTTTTCATTAAGGATTATAAACAGTATAAACCCAGCGCGATGGACAGGTTGGGTGACTTGCTCCATCCGGATCATCATTGTTCTCAAGGCAAACTGCCATTCCATATCCCCCTGAAGCATTAACATCATACCAATAAGCACCATCGCTTTTAGGATCTGTAGGAACTTTTTGCATATAAGTTATAGTCGATCCCGTACAAGTGCTTGTTAGTCCTGAGCCTGAAGGAGCAATTATGTTTCCAGTATCCGATGGGTAATTCCCACAATCTGCCCTATAAAGCTCTAAAGCAGAGCGGATTTGCTGAAAATCAGATTTTCTATGCCCATCCCTGGCCCTACTTAACTGCTTAGCAGGATTTATATAGATAATAAATGCAGCAGCTAGAATTCCGATAAGTCCTATAACTATCAAAATTTCCACCAGGGTAAATCCTAAATTTCCGGAAAATTTGATTCTACCTAGATTAGAGCCAAAAAATATTGAGCTATCTGTTCTGAAAAAAATAGGCTTATTAGAAAACCTACGACTAAAAATGGGCCGAAAGGAACCGCGGTTTTTAGGTTTTTTTTCTTCCATATAATTAGTATGAATCCTATAATCCCACCTGTCAAGAATGCTATATATAAAGCTAGAATGGTTCCTGAAATACCTAAAGTCAGTCCCAGAACAAATGAAAATTTTACGTCTCCTAAGCCCATTCCTTTTCCCCGTGTCAATAAAAAAATAAGGAGAAAAAAAATAAATGAACCAACCGCAGATAATAGATGTTCGGGCAGGGAAGTGATGTCTTGAAACAAAAGCCATAAAAAAACTGTGAATACCAATGGAAAGGTTACCTTATCTAATATAATCCCGTATTTTAGATCTGTAAAAAAAACAACCACCAAACTCGAAACAATTGTTAGATAATAAATACTAGATATTAGGTAATTAGTAGATAGGTTAGTAATTGGTAAATAGTAAATGGTAAATACAAACAGTACGCCGGTTAAAAACTCTACAAGCGGATATTGGTAGGAAAGGTGTGACCTGCAATATTTACATTTTCCTTTTAGCAAGAAGAAAGAGAGCAGTGGAATAAGATCCGCCCATGATAAAGTTTTTTTACAATTGTCGCAATGTGATCTGCCGTTTATACTTTCATTTTTTGGCAAACGGTCAATTAAAACATTTAGGAAAGAGCCTATGGAAATTCCTAAAATAAATAGAAATACAAATACCATTTAAGCTAATTATAGTAGAAATGAGAACAGAGAAGTAAGATCTAAATCTATTGGTCTATGTAGGTGTATGAACCGTTAATTGTTGGTTCTCCGTTATTGCAGATTAAACTAGCTCCGCCTTTAGTACTCTGGTATACATACCAAGGCACTGCTGGTGCAGTACAGCCTGCTTTAGTGGCTTCAACGCTTGCCTCTAGTTTTGTGAATATTATAAAGTTACCGGTTCCCAAAGCAGCTGAATCTTCCTTATAGCAAATGCTATTTTGCTGACCAGCGCTTCCAGATCCGCCGGGAGACGTACAGGTAATTGCTATACCGCTTCCGTTTGGAACTGAAACTATTACCCCATCATTTACGAGTGTCTGTAGCCATGTAGCGCTAGCTGCTGGATAAATCTGGGCTATTGTATAATTGCTTTGCAATTGCCTTCCTATTGTTGAGATTGCCTGTTTTAGCCCAGCATCCCTTGCTCTTCTGAATTGCTCTAAAGGATTAAGCGCTATTAAAACTGCTGCTGCTAAAACACCTACGACAGCAATTACTATAAGAAGTTCGATGAGAGTAAAACCTTTAGGGGATTCGGAAGATTTTGAAGAACCAAATAACTTTTTTATAAATTCGAGCAGTTTTTTCATTCCTAACTTAGTATATACAGATAAAATTTTCATTGTCAAGGGGCGTTTTCTTGCTTGCCCTCCTTAAATCGCACCGTGACCTGCCCGCCAGCGCCAGGCGTTGGCAGGCGGGGTCCGGAAATCGCTCCATGAGCCGCGCTACGAATAGTAGGCCTGCCCGCAAAGCATGCTTGCATTGCAGGCGGGTAAGACGAACGGAAAGATTGGGAGGGTCAATACCCTCTTTATTCACAATTTTTATTTAATGGCTGAGAGCAGATTGTAGATGGGACTTATTACCGAGAAGACTAAAAATCCTACCCCAACACCCAAGACTAGCATTATAAACGGCTCCATTGCAGTAGTAAGAGTTTTTATTGACTGGTTAACTTCTTCTTCAAAATATTCAGATGCCTTCATTAAATTCTCATCCATTTTTCCTGTTTCCTCACCTACTTTTATTAATTGGACAAGGAGGGGAGGGAACTCGGGAAAATAACTCATTGCTTCCCCTACGGGAACGCCTTTTTCTACTCTTTTTGCAATATCAAGGATTGATTTTTCATATAAAGCATTTCCAGTAACTCCTGCACTCTGACTCAAGGCATCAACGATCAGCGTTCCTGTTCCAACCAAAAGTCCGAATGTTCGGGCAAATTCTGTGAGAACTGTTTGCTTCACTATTTTTCCAAAAAGAGGGAGTTTTAATAAATTCTTGTCGTAAATCTCCTTACCTCTAGGAGTTTTTTTCCATCTTCTGAATGCATAAGTAACAATTAAGACAAATCCAATTATTAACGGCCAAATTTTAATCACTGCTTCCGAGATTCCCACTACTATCCTGGTCGCTAAGGGCAGCTCTACATCAAGAGATTCATAGAGACCGCTTAACTGAGGAATAACAAAAAACATTAATATAAAAATGACAGCAACCATAAGAAGAATAACTATAACAGGGTACATAAGTGCTCCTTTTACTTTGTTTTTTAATTTTTGCTGTTTTTCAAGATTTGTCGCCAATCTTAAAAAGATCTTATCCAAAAGCCCTGAAGATTCACCGGCTTTTACCAATGATACATATATTGAGGGGAAAATCTCCGGATATTTTATGATAGATTCTGAAAAAGATTTCCCCTCTTCTATGTCAAGGATTATGCCTCCTAAAGTTTCCTGTAGCACCTTGTTGCTTATTTGGTCCTTAAGAATCTCAAGAGACTTTAAAAGAGTAAGCCCGGATGTAAGCATTGATGATAATTGCCTGGTAAAAATAACCAGATCTTTTGCTTTCACTCCGCCCAAACCGGGTAATTTTTTTAAAATATCATAATCTTGCTCTTTGGAAATCTCAATCGGAACTAATCCTTTTTGGCGGAGATAATTAGCGGCATCTTTTGTTTCCTTTGCTTCTACAAACCCTCTTAATTTTTTACCCTCAGGTGTTGCGGCTTTATATCGAAGTCTCATATCAAACTATCATCCTAAGCAGATCATTTGGATGAGTTGCATAATTCTTAGCTGTTTCTAAGCTAATTGAACCATTCATAACCAATTCAGAAAGAGATCCCTCAAGGCTTATCATTCCTTCTTCTTTTGACGTCTCGATAATAGAATCAAGCATATGCGTCTTACCGTCTCTGATATTAGTTGATACTGCGTTATTACCAAGTAAAAGCTCAACAGCAGGAATCCTTCCTCCATTTATCATTGGAAGAAGTCTTTGAGACACTATCCCCTTAAGGGTTGAGGCCAACTGACTTCTAATCTGTGGCTGCTGAGATGCCGGAAAAGAATCAATTATTCTGTCTATTGTCTGAGACGCTGAATTTGTATGAAGAGTAGAGAAAACTAAATGGCCGGTTTCCGCGATCGTAATCGCGGAAGCAATTGTCTCAGGATCTCTCATTTCCCCAATAAGCACCACATCAGGATCTTCACGGAGGCCAGAACGGAGCGCATAATTCCAGGAATGAGAATCCTGACCCATTTCACGCTGAGAAACCAAACTTTTTCCCTGAGGATAAATATATTCGACAGGATCTTCAATCGTCAGTATGTGGACTGACTTATTCAAGTTTATTTCATTAATCATTGCGGCGATAGTGGTTGATTTTCCATGACCCGTAGGCCCTGTAACCAAAACAAATCCCTGTTTAAGATTGGCAAAATCATTACATATCCGGGGTAGTCTCAATTGATCAATTGTCTTAATTGCAGGCTCAAGATGCCTAAATGCTCCCGAAAGATATCCTCTCTGGAAGTACAAATTTACCCTAAATCGGCCTTCATTTCCATACGAACCTCCTCCAAATCCAAAAGAAAAATCAAGTTCTTTATTAGATAATAGGAGCTCTTTCTGATGCGGTTTCAAAAGAGAAAAAAGCATAGTTTCCATTTGCTCTCCTGTAATCGGAGGATAATTCGACAAATGGCTAAGCACTCCATCAACTCTTATTGTGGGAGAAACTCCCACCAAAAGATGAAGATCTGATGCCTTCCCTCTAATTGTTAGCTCTAACAGCTCTTGTATAGTCATAATTCAATATTAACAGTACTTCTTACTTTGTGTAAACAATTCTATTCTTGAGCAACTCTTAAAATTTCTTCTACGGTAGTAACTCCTTTTATAACTTTTAAAAATCCGTCCTGCTTCATGGTAATCATTCCCTCAGCGATTGCTTCTCTTTCCAAGCTATTACTATCTGATCTTTTTAAAATCATGTCCGCAATTTTTGTAGTTATCGGCAAAACCTCAAATATCCCCATTCTTCCAAGATATCCTGAATTACCGCATTCCGCACAACCTTGTCCTTTATATAGCTTTATTTCACCCTGCGGGAGAAAAACACCGAGTTCTTTTTTTATGTTTTCAACCACTTGGGGAGGGGGAACATAAGAAACCCTACAATTATCACAAAGCTTTCTCACTATTCTTTGTCCGACGATAGCATTCATTGTGGATGAGAGCAGGAAATTTTCTGCTCCCAAGTCTAAAAGCCTGGGTAATGCTCCCGAGGCGTTAGATGTATGAAGAGTAGAGAAAACTAAATGACCGGTTAGAGCAGCTTGAATTGCCAAGTCCGTTGTTTCTTTATCTCTGATTTCTCCAACCAAGATTACGTTTGGGTCTTGTCTGAGGAATGACCGAAGTCCCGTCGCGAAGGTAAGACCAACTGCTTGGTTAATCTGGACCTGGTTAATTCCTGGCATTTCATATTCGACCGGATCCTCAAGAGTCATAATATTAACTTTTGGACTGTTTAGCTTATTTAGAACAGAGTAAAGCGTTGTTGTTTTTCCGGAACCGGTAGGACCGCACACTATAATTATTCCGTGAGGCCGGAGCATGTTCGTCTCTAAATTTCTAAGCGCAGTGCCCATTAATCCTAAATCTTCAAGAGTGGGAATTCCTCCGCTTTTCCGGAGCAACCTCATTACAACTTTTTCGCCGTGCGCGGCGGGAAGAACTGAAATACGAAGATCTACCTCTTTATCCTCAACTTTGAAATTAAAACGCCCGTCTTGGGGAGTTCTGTGTTCATCTATTTTCATTTCAGAGAGAATCTTAATCCTGGATATAACTGACTCTTGAACAGTTTTAGGGAGACTTAATCTATCGTACAAAATTCCGTCAATTCTATATCTTACCCTCACTCTTTCTTCCTGGGGCTCAATATGAACATCCGACGCTCTGCTTTTTACAGCATATTCTAAGATCGTGGCCACAATTTTGGCAATTGGAGCTTCTTTAATTATCTGGGCAATTTGAGTTGAATCAACTGTTTTTGTTTTTTTAAGTTCTTCTGTTTCTTTAAGCGCTTCTCCGACTTGACCCACTAATTCCTGCCTGTACTGCATGTCAATTGCTTGCATAACAGAAGAGGGCGTAGCAGCAAAAGCCTTAATGTTTAATGCTGTCTTTTGTCTCACAAATGAAATGGCATCCAAGTCCACAGGATTTGCCATGGCAATTGAAAGAGTTTTAGTTCTATCGTCGTACATGAAGGGAATAAGGTTAAATCTCTGTACTACTGCTTGAGATACAAATCCTAGCGCTTGGGGAGAAAAAGAAGCAGACTCAAGGGCAATAAATGGAACTCCTAATATTTTAGCTCTTGTCTCCGCAACTTTATCTTCGCTAACAATCCTAAGAGATTCCAGAACAGACTCCTCAGTAGCATCCTGTGTCGCGGCCTTAAGTTTTACGTCTTTATACTGAACCTGAGTAATGAGATGCTCATTAAGTAAAGCATCTAATAAATTAGTGGACTGAGCGCTAGTGTCAGTGGGCATTACTATAATAGTAGGCAAAAGTGTGATATAAATCAAGAGAATTCATGAACACTTTTTTAATTTCTTCGAAAAATTTAGACGATAGTTTAAAAAGCGCCCAAAATATAATCGAACAAAGCAAAGTTGACAAATTTGATATAGAATCGATCGAGTTTGAAAAAGCATTGGGGATAGAGGACGTAAGAAATATTCAAAAAACAATATTTCTAAAACCGTTCCGCGGAGAAAAAAAGGCTACTATATTAATACTTAAAAACGGAGCGACTACAGAAGCACAAAATTCAATGCTCAAGCTCTTAGAAGAACCTCCTGCAAGCAGTTTGATTTTCTTAGTTACGGACAATGCAAAAGTTTTTCTGCCAACGATATTGTCCAGAGTAAAACTTATCGAACTCACAAACGAAGAATTCCAAACAAGTCCGGAAAGACTCGCGGAAATTCTGTCACTAAATGGAGCAGGGGACAAACTTTACTTAGCACAAGTTGTAGGAAAAGAAAAAGACGAAGCAATTATTTGGCTTGAGCAAGTAATCCTTGCAACACGAGAACAAATGTTAAAAAGTTTGGACAGCAAACAGGAAAGCCTAAAGCTCCGGAAATTAATCCACAAAATGGAACTTACTCATTACGATTTAAAAACCACCAACGTCAACCCCCGCCTCACCCTCGAAAACCTCTTTTTAAATATTTAAAATCATTCGCCAACCCCTGGGGTCGGAAGCTAATAAATCCGGAAACTTGACATTAATTATTAATTAAGTCTTAATATTGTTAATGTCAAAATCAAAACCCAGAAGTAAAAAACAGAAATCTTCATCAACTCTTAGTAAACTAACCACGCTTCATCCGCTAATAATTATTTCAATTGTTTCTGTTTTACTATTAGTAATTTCAGCAAATATTCAAACCACTCAGTTTCTTACTGCTAATTCAGGGCAGAGCGTATTAGGAGATGGTGAGGACAGTAGTGAAGATCGAGATGAGAATAAATCCGATGAAGACAAAGAAGGAAATAAAGAGGAAGAAAAAAGAAACGAGGAAATAAAGAAAGAAGAAGAGAAGAAAAAAGAACAGGAGGAAAAAAAACAAGAACCTCAGTCTTCAAAATCATCAAAGTCTAAATCTTATTTACCAAAACCTTCAAAATCAACTATAAGTCCCAAAGCTATCGACGATGACTCTGACGAAGACCAAGTGGATGAAGATTCTAATGAAAACGAACAGGAAACTGAAATCGAAACAGTAGATGGTCAGAAAATTAAGACAAAGATTAAAAATGGAATTACTACAAAAATTGAGATAGAACGCGGTGAGCTAAAATTAAAGTATGAATTTAAAAATGGTCAACTAGAACTAAAGGTTGAAAATGAAGATGGAGAAGAAGTCGAATTAGATGAAGATGAATTAAATGAACTGGAAGATGAAACAGAAACTGAACTAGAGGATGAAGGAGTAGAAGTAGAAGCAATAAGTGAAGACACTGTGGCATTTACTAAAAATCAAATAAGTGCAGTAACTGATTTTCCTCTTTCAATTGATGTTGGTACAAATCTATTAATCCTCTCTACGCCAGAAGGCCAAAGAATTGTAACAGTGCTCCCGGATCAAGCAATTCAAAGCCTACTAGAGACTGGGGTCGTAAATACCATTGATACCTCAACAGACAAACAAGCCTTAGATCAGCTGGAAACAAGCAATAATGTAGTTAAGCTTGAGTTAAAAAATAAAGACATAGTTTATAGGATTAAGGGCACAAAAGAGCACAAGATTTTAGGATTTATTCCCGTTAATTCACCAACCACAGCATTTGTATCAGCAAATAGCGGAAACGTAGTCGCACAAGAACGCTCTGTACTTACTTCATTCGTGGATCTAATTTCTCCTTAATTGTTTAAATTAAATTAAAAACCACCAACGCGAACCCCCGCCTCTCCCTCGAGAATTTATTTTTAAATCTAGACTAATTCCGGGAATTTGGTCTTTAATTTATATTATTGAGGATTTGGAAGACCGGCACGCTCTTCAAGACGGACAATTCTTTTCCGCTGTTGCATTTGTTCTCTATCAAGCAAATCGAGCATGGTTTTTTGATCCTTTCTAATCTTTGATACGTCTTTCTTTAAAGAAGGAACATCTTTCTTAATTGGTGCGAGCTTACTATCAAGTTTCGCATCAAGCAATCCTGATATTTGATTCAAATCATTCTTTGTTAACATAAGAAAAGTATAAGCTTGACTCAAAATCTTGTCAATGAATCAAAAATGCCCCGGAAAATTTAGTTTTGATATAATCAGCGCGTGTTAATTAAAACAAAAAGTTTCACTCTGGATATTTATTCTAAGGGAAATCCTGATTCCAAAAGACTCGCATTGGTTTTGCCGGGGAAATTAGACAGCAAGGATTATGCGCATATGAGAAGCCATGTCAATTTCCTTGCAAGGCTGGATTATTTTGCTCTTTCTTTTGATCCGCCTGGAACTTGGGAAAGTCCAGGCAACATAAATCTCTACACTATGACCAATTATCTTAAAGCTATCGAAGAGACAATCGAACACTTTGATAATAGGCCTACATTTGTAGTTGGGCATAGTCGAGGTGGTAGCATGGCTATGATTTCTGCTTCAAGAAATCATCATATAACTTCTTATGCATCCATCATGGCTGGTATCACAGAAAAATCTATTACCTCACTTACTAGAAAAGTCTCCATGAGAGATTTACCACCAGGTGGGGGAGAAAAAGTAAAAAAATTTGATTTACCGGACTCATTTTATGAAGATGAAGCTAAGTATAGGTTAACTGCAGAAATAAAAAATTCAAAAAAACCCAAATTAATTATCGCGGGGGAACATGACCAGATTAATTCAGTTGAAAAAGTAAAAGATACATTTAATAAACTATTAGATCCAAAAGTATTTTTAGTAATTCACTCTGGGCATAATTATCGAATCGACCCAAAAAAAATCGAAGACGTAAATAAAGAATTAAAAATGTTTTTGGAGAAATATTGGAAACGAACATGAAGATCACATGGTTCCACGATTTTTAACCCCGGGGATTTGGTTTTGAAAACTCGATTTAGAGGTGGAAATGGGTCGTTTTTTTTGATAAAATAAGCTATACTACTAACTCATGGCGAAACAAAATCCCTCAGATTATTCAGCTAAAAATATCCAAGTCTTAGAAGGACTTGAACCTGTTAGAAAACGCCCCGGAATGTATATCGGCTCCACCGATGTAATTGGACTTCATGAAACTCTCCGCGAAATTATCGATAACGCAGTTGACGAAGCTTTAGCAGGACACGCTCGCAATGTTTGGATTTACTTAAACCGCGATGGTTCAGCAACTGTTGTGGATGACGGACGAGGAATTCCGGTGGATCAAGTAGCCAATTATAAAAAGTCTGCACTAGAGATCGTTATGACCAAACTTCATGCAGGAGGTAAATTTGGGGGATCAGCTTATAAAATCTCAGGCGGATTAC
>CAZSXQ010000004.1:0-31818 GCA_964611415.1 uncultured Gammaproteobacteria bacterium | reverse complement strand
CCCGGAGGGAATGGGTGGCCGAAAACCGGTCGTGAAGCTAGGAATAAATTTATTCCCTCGTCAGCTTTGAATTCGATAAGATCTAAGTTTGTTAATCTAAAAAGGGAGGCCAAAATGATTACCAAAAGCAATAGGAAATTCTTTTTGATAAATGACATTCTCAATTGCAGGCTATAATGTATAATATCATTATACTGCCAAAGAAGTGAAAAGAATAACAGCTCTTATCCTCATTCTCGTTATAGGGGCATTCCTTCGAATTTATCTGCTTTCTTCTTTACCCCCCTCCCTTACTTGGGATGAAGCCTCTTTAGGATATAATGCTTATTCTTTAATTCAAACAGGAAAAGATGAGTACGGGAAAGCCTTCCCGTTAATCCTCAGGTCCTTCGATGACTATAAACCTGCTTTGTACGCTTATTTGATTATTCCGTTTATAAGTATTTTTGGACTCAATACTTTTGCTGTTAGATTTCCGGGTGCCTTATTTGGAGTAATTGCGGTCATTGCTACCTATTTTTTAGTAAAGGAGCTTTTCAGACAGGATAAGTATAAGGATCATATATCTCTTTTGTCAGCTTTTTTACTTGCTATTTCTCCTTGGCATCTCCAGTTTTCAAGAATTGCTTTTGAAGCCCAGGTAGGTCTTTCGCTTAATCTTTTGTCATTACTCTTTTTTCTAAAAGGACTTAGGAGAAACGTTTTTTTTGTACTCTCAGCAATTTTTGCAGCTGCCAGCGTCTATATTTATCAAAGCGAAAAGGTTTATCTCCCTATTCTTTTCTTTTTCCTCGTCCTGATTTACGGAAAAGAGTTATTAAGAGTATCAAAAATCTGGCTTGGAGTCTCTATCATAACAGGGGCATTAATCTGTCTTCCTATGGTTTATGGTTTATTTACGGACAGCAATTCATTACTACGCGCTAAAGGAGTTAGTGTTTTTTCTGATCAGACACAATTCCTCAAGAATAATTCATTAAAATATGCAGACGACAAGAATAACAATGATTATTTAGGCCTAGTGCTTGATAACAGAAGATTAGAGTATGCAAAAGCAATCGTTTCGGGCTATATCTCTCACTACAATTTTAATTGGCTTTTTATAACAGCTGACATAGAAAGACATCACGCGCCTTTTATGGGGCTTATGTATTTGTTTGAATTGCCATTTCTTTTAATTGGAATTTATATTCTTATTTTTTGGCCTTTTTCACTTAAATCAAAATTAACTGTTCTTATCATATTTCTTATCGCGCCAATCCCAGCATCTGTTACAAGCGGAGTGCCTCATGCTGTTAGGACTATTAATTTCTTGCCAATATTTCAAATATTTGTCGCTCTTGGAATTTTTTATTCCTGGGATTATGTATCGAAAAATAAACGACGCTTATTAAATATCCCCATAGAATATTTTCTTTTATTGATCTTTATTTTGGTTTTCTCTTTTAATTTTATTTACTATTTAAATCAATATTTTGTTCAGCAGAATAAATATTTTTCTGAAAGTTGGCAGTATGGTTATAAAGAAGCAGTAGAATACATGAGTCCAATTGAGGATAGATATTCAAAAATTATTGTATCAAGCGAAGCGCCACTAGACCAATCGTATATGTTTTTCTTATTTTATACGAAGTTTGACCCTGTTCTTTACCAAGAATCTGGGGGAACTATTAGCGGAGGATTTGCGGAGGAGCACAAAGGATATGGCAAATTCAGCTTCCGTCATATAGATTGGCAAAATGAAGAGAAAGGGACTCTTTTGATTGGAAGACCCGGAGATTTTCCTGCGGGCGCAAAGATTCTAAAGAAAATTAACTATTTAAATGGAAAACCTGCGATAATTATTATAGAAAAATGAAAATAAGTGTAAATAAAATATTTTTGGTTTTAATAATTGCGCTAGCGGCTTTTTTAAGATTATATAATATAACCGGTGTTCCGCCTCAGCCAACGCTTGATGAGGTGTCTATAGGTTATAATGCATATTCGATTCTTAATACCGGAGCGGATGAATACGGAACAAGAATTCCAGTATTGCTCCGCGCCTATGACGATTGGAGACCGGCGCTTTACGTCTATTTAGTCATTCCCTTTATAAGCATATTCGGCTTAGATGTTTTGTCAGTAAGACTACCTTCTGTGCTTATGTCGATATTAACCGTAGGTGCAGTTTATTTTCTTGTTAAAGAGCTGACTAAAGGAGCAAAAGCTATAAGGTTAAAAGAGCTTAATTTAGATATTCCGGTTATTGCTACTTTTTTGTTTGCGATCTCTCCTTGGCATATCTATCTGTCGCGTTTAGGCCATGAGGTAAATGCTTCATTTTCTTTCCTGATATTTGGAATCCTTTTTTTCTTTAGGTTTTTAGATAAAAAGAATTGGAATATTTATCTGTCTTCTATCTTTTTTGCTCTATCATTTGCAGCATATCAGAGTAGCAAGATAATCATTCCTATTTTATTATTAGTTCTTTTTCTGCTTTATTTTAGAAAACTCCTAAGGACAAAGATGCATGTTGTTATTGCAGGTTTTCTTGGAGTATTAATTATAATCCCTGTTATCATCAGCAGTTTTGATGATAACGCTTTAATTAGGTTTAAGGGAACGAGTTTGATGGGAAATTCTCCGGCATACTTTGAAAAAGTTTCGGAGAGATATTTTAAAGATAAAACTGATGGCAATTTATTAGGCTACGTTTTTGATAACAGAAAAGCGGCATCAATTCTTCTTCTGTCCAACGCGCACCTTTCTCATTTCAGCCCTAATTGGCTATTCTTCAACGAAGGAGAAGATCCATTTAAAACTCCAACGTTGGGACTTCTTTATTTGTTTGAGCTACCTCTAATTTTTGTTTCATTATTATTCTTGTTAAGAAGCGGAATAAGTATAAAGAGTATTTTATTTCTCGCTTCTTGGGCATTAATCGCAGTTTTACCGGGAAGCGTTACAACAGGATATCCCCACGCTATGAGAGCGTATGCATTATTGCCAATTCCTCAAATACTCGCTGCCATAGGATTTCTCTCCATTCTAATTTTTCTAAAAGAAAAGAGATTGCAGTTTCTTTTCGCTTCATCCTCTTTACTGGTAGCTACAATTTCAGTTTTATGGTTTTTCCACTCATATTTTTACCTTCTCCCCAGAGAGCTGTCTCAACAATTTCAGTTTGGTGTTATTAATGCCTTAAATCAAATACGCACCATGGAAGGGGATTACAAACAAATTGTTGTATCAAATAAAGACGCACTTTTTGAGAGCTATATGTTCTACCTTTTTTCTAATAAATATGATCCTGGAATATACCAGGATAACGGGGGCACCATATCAGGAGGATATGACGTAGAGCACACAATAGGAAAGTATACCTTTGGAAATATAGGAGATAAAATCTCCAAAAACCGGTTATATATTATGAACTTAAGCGAGTTTGAAGATATCAAACGTTATTATGCCTTGGCTGATGGGAAAAAAGTACCAATTATAAAATTAAATGTGCTATCTAAGATAAATTACCTAAACGGTAAAACCAGTTTGGTAATAGTTGAAACTAAATGAAAAAACTTTCAGTAGCGCTAGCTACCTTCAATGAAGAGGGAAATATAAAAAGATGCCTAGATTCTGTTAAAGATATTGCTGATGAAATAATTGTGGTGGACGGTTCATCAACAGACAGAACAGTTGAAATTGCGAGAGAATTTGGCGCAGAAGTTTTAATAAGAGAAAACCCGGAGATGTTCCATATTAATAAACAAAAAGCGATTGATTTAGCTACGAAAGATTGGGTGCTGCAACTTGATGCAGACGAGTACGTAAGTAAAAGTTTGGGAGAAGAAGTTAAAAAAATAATAAATATGAATGACGAAGATATTTTGGAATATGAGGAGAAAACCCCAAAGCTTTTTAGAAGGCATCAAGCTATTTTAGAAAAGAGAGATGGGCCCCTCGGTCAAGAGGATAAGCCTTATTCCGCATTCTTTTTTCCAAGAGCAAATTATTTCTTAGGAAGATATCTTAAGTATGGCGGAGTTTATCCGGATGGAGTTATAAGGTTATTTAAAAAAGATAAAGCATTTCTTCCCTGTAAAGATGTGCATGAGCAATATGTAGTGGATGGAAGAGTTGGCTGGTTAAGGAATGATCTCCTGCATTACGATTCTCCTACTTTTAGAAAATACATAAAAAGAAATAATAGGTATACATCTTTTATCGCTTCTCAATATAAAAGCGAAAAACTTTCTAAAAATCCAATTGTTGGAATTAATTACATAATTATAAAGCCTGTTTATTGGTTTTTGCTTACTTTCCTAAGACATAAAGGTTTTAAAGACTCATGGCAAGGGTTTCTCTTTTCATTTTTTTCTTCTTTAAGATTTCCTATTTCTTATATAAAATATTTAAGTCGATGAAAATACTTGTAACTGGCGGAGCGGGATATATAGGCAGCTTTATGGTTAAGGCTCTTTTGGATAGGGGCTATGAAGCAGTAGTTATAGATAGCTTAGAAAGGGGAGACAGGAAAAATGTTGACGGGAGAGCTTTTTTTGTACAATCTGATATAAGAGACAAAGTTTTCATGGGCGATTTTTTTAAAGGAAATAGATTTGATGCCATTTTTCATTTCGCAGGATATATTTCGGTTGCGGAATCTGTTAGAGAGCCGAACATGTATTTTGAAAATAATGTAGAAGGGTCTCAGAATCTATTTATAAATGCTCTTAAAAATGGCACTAATAAATTTATTTTTTCTTCAACTGCCGCTGTTTATGGTAATCCGAAGACTATTCCTATACCCGAAGACCACGATAAAAATCCAACAAGTCCGTATGGTAAAACCAAGCTTGATACGGAGAAAAATCTAGAGAATTTAGCTAAGGAAAATAGCAACATGTCATATGTTGCCTTAAGATATTTTAACGCTTGCGGTGGGGCATTAGACGGCTCTATGGGGGAAAGTCATGATCCGGAAACACACATAATTCCATTAGCAATAAAAGCTGCTATGGAAGGGAAGGCTTTTAGCCTTTACGGCACGGATTACAATACACCCGATGGAACCTGTCTCCGTGACTATATTCATGTTCTTGATTTGGTAGAGTCTCATCTGTTAGCACTGGAGAAGATAAGAAACGAGACTGGCGGATTTAGCTATAACGTCGGAACCGGGAACGGAATATCAAATAGGGAAGTTTTGGAAATGATAAAAAGAGTGGCCAAGCTTGATCTCCAAATTCTAGAAAAGGAAAGAAGAGAGGGAGATTCAGATAGACTAATTGCAGACCCATCAAAAATTAAGGCCGAGCTCGGATTTAGCCCGAAATACTCAGATCTTAAAAATATTGTCGAAAGCGCATGGAAATGGCATTCACAAAAAACATAATTAATAACATACGGCTCTATCTTTTCTTAATATTGTTCCTGTTTCTGTTTTTCGCTGGCATAAAGTATGCCTTCGCCTCGGAGTATGTTCTTCCTTATCCTTCTTCTATGCCAGGAAGTAAGTTTTATTTTATACATCAAATATATGAAAAAGCAGAAGCGTATTGGTATTTCGGAGATCTTGCTAGGTATCACTACAATCTCAAATATTCAGATAAATATTTGGTTGAATCAAAAACACTTTTTGAATATAAGCAGTATTTACTTGCGAACGTTGCGCTAGAAAAATCAAATCTTTATTTCCGGAAAACCAGAGAAAGTTTAGCCAAAGCCTCTTCGAATAAAAAGCCGGTAAAAGAAAAAGAAGAAATACTAAAAAACGCATCGCTTAAGCACGAAGAAGTGCTTAATCAAATCCTTCAAGTTGTACCCGAAGAATTTGATTGGCAGCCGGAGAAGGATAAGCCAACAAAAATTTATATACAAAAAGAAATAGAAGAATCCATTAGAATCAGGAAACTATGAGTAGGTTTTTATTTGCAGCTTTTATTTTGACGTCGATTCTTTTGACAATTTTTTCATACGCTTTTGTAGATCCCAACTTAAGTTATCTAAGTAGTCTTTACACAGGTTTTTCACTTCACAATAGACCTTCGGCTTCATTAATTTTTATATTTATTGTGTCATTTCTTTATTTAATTTATTTTTTGTTCGTTAGAGAAGCTCACAAAAAAAATATACATTTGGGCACTGTTAAAAAAGTCATATTTATAACCGCAGCTCTTTTATTTTTTTCCTATCCTGCGATGGTTTCTTATGATATTTTTAACTATACAACAACTGCCAAAGTTCTATTTGGATTCTTGGAAAATCCTTATATAGTTATGCCTATAGAATTTAGCGGACAGGAATTCTTAAATTACACTCACGCAGCAAATAAAACTGCGCTTTACGCACCTTTTTGGTTAGTTCTTACAGGAATACCTTATTTTTTACTTTCTTGGAATTTTATATTAATGATGTTCGGATTTAAATTGTTAGTCGTATTGTTTTACCTTTTAACTCTATATATCCTTTGGAAAGAATCAAAAGACGTGATCACGGTTGCATTCTTTGGGCTAAACCCCTTAGTTCTGTTTGAAACCTTTGTGGGAGGGCATAATGACATCGTGATGGTGTTTTTTGCTCTCCTATCACTAATTTTATTGAAAGAGAGAAAGCTGTTTTTCTCAATGGGCTCTTTAGTTTTGTCGGTTTTGATAAAGTTTGCAACATTGTTTCTTTTTCCAGTTTATATTTATATTCTTTGGCAAAAAATAAGAAAAAAAGCAATCAAATGGGAAAAAGTTTATATACTTTCTGCAATTCTTATGTCAATAATATTCTTTCTTTCCCCGATTAGAGAAGAAATTTATCCATGGTATTTTATCTGGGTGTTGATTTTTGTAACGCTTACAAAAAATACTAAGCTTTATCTTCTATCCGGTATCTTTTCATTCTGTCTGCTCCTGAGATACGTTCCCTATATGTATTTGGGAAATCATTTTGGTTTAACCCCTTATATAAAAATCGGAATAACATTCGGGCCATTATTTTTACTTGCCGGTCTATTTACCTATCTGTCCCTTGCTTCTGGTAGGAAATTAATCAAATAATGTGGATAGTTTTTTTAGCTCTTATATTTTTAACCGGACTCCTTCTTAGCCGTTTTTTTATTCCGGATAGAGAAAAAAAATTAATTATTCCTGACGCTTTTGTATTAGGTTCAATTGTATCAATTCCAATTATTTACCTAGGTACGTCATATTTAATAGGCAGCCTTTCTTTTTCTATAGCTATTTATGCATTCTTCGTAATGACCGCTATTTTAGTCAATGTCAGAAAAATCAAACCTCCTAATAAAAACTTTCTTCATCCGCTCATTTTTATTTTAGTTTTTATCATTTCATTTTTAGTATTTAAAAAAAGTTTTAGCTATGATTTATCAACATCAGAATTTTTAATAGCTTCTAATATATATCTGGATTACGGAGCTCACATTCCTTTCATAAGATCATTCTCGCTAGGAAATAATTTTCCTTTCGAAATTCCCTTCTATGCTAATGGTGGGGGAATATATTATTTTATGTTTGATCTATTTGCCGGAATATTGGAGAACCTGGGATTAAGAATTGATTATGCGATTAATACCATAAGCGCTTTATCACTTACTAGCTTGTTATTTTATGTCTACTCGATATCTAGGGGAATTTTTAAAAGTGCAATAGTAGCTATACTATCAACACTTTTTTTTATTTTTCCAAGTAATTTTTCTTTTTTAAACTTTATTGTTCAAAAAGGAGTTAGCCTTGGTTTGCCTTTAGAAATATGGAGAAATCAGACTTATATAAATAACGCTCCTTTCGACAAGTCTCTTATATTTAGTTTTTTCAATATGAATACTTTTTTAAACCAAAGGCATTTAATCTTTGGTATAGCATTCGTATTGTTTGTCTTTTTTTATTTTTGGGATTCAAAATCCTTAAGTTTAAAAACTGCCGTTTTTTTTGGCGCAATGATTGGGCTATCTTTTCTATGGCACGGAATGATGTTTGTAGCAATCATGATCCTAATATTAGGTATGTTTATTGTAAAAAGACAGAAAGAGTTATTAATGGTGATTATTATCGCTTCAGTATTTTCTCTGATTCAAATGTTTTTGGTTGGTATCTCCTCAAGCGGGTTGATTGCAGTAAGGATTGGATTCCTAATTGAAAACCTTACAGCGATTACGTTTATGAAATTTTGGATTTTAAACCTTGGAATAGGTGCGTTATTGATTTTAATTGGATTCTTTCTATCTAACAGAAATGCAAAAAAAGTTTTTTTAATTTCATCTCTGCTTTTTTTAATTCCTAATGTCCTAACGTTTAGTACAAGGTTTGAGTACGATAATCATAAGTTTTTTAATCTTTGGATAATATTTATGAATATGTTTTCAGCTTATGCAATTTTCCGAGTTTCGAAAATTAATAACGCCATTAAATACCTGTCACTACTTCTTATTTTTGTTTTCATATCTTCGGGTGTTGTCAATAATTTGGTAATAAAAAATGACATTTACACTAGGATTCCTGACTACGGTAAAAATGATTTAATGAAAACCGCACTCCATAGGCTATCCCCGGAAAAGATGATTATTACTAATGGGGAAATTTATGACCCCATGTCTCTCATAGGAAAGAAAACCTTCCTAGGACGTGCTCACTATCTTTTTGTTTACGGAGAAGATCCCTCCCGGAGGACATCCGAACGTGAGCAAATTATTAACGGAAGTGATGAAGCCCAGAGAAAAGAAATTTTAGAGAAGTACAATATAAAGTATATTGTTATATACAAGGATGGTTTTGCAAAAAATGAAATGAATTACAATAAAGATCTTATTAAGCAATTTAAAAAAATATATGAAGATAAAAATGGAATTATTTTTGAAATATAAATATTGGTTCGTAGTTCTGGCTTTTGGATTCCTATCGGTCCTAGGCTTATTCAGCCCTGGTCTTCCTCCTACTCATGATGGAGAATACCACGTGCTAAGGTTTCAGCAGTTTCACAAGGCTTTAAGTGACGGAATTATATATCCGAGATGGGCTCCTGATTTTAACAACGGGTTTGGGATACCTCTTTTTAATTATGTCTACCCCTTGCCTAATTACTTTGCCTCATTTTTACACATTTTAGGATTTAGTTTTATTGATTCTTTTAAATTAAATATGATAATGGCCTCACTAATTGGTTCTGTGTTCTTTTATTTATGGTCCAGGAGGTTTTGGGGAGACTTAGGAGGAGTGGTTTCTTCAGTATTTTATACCTTTTCCCCGTACCATTTTCTTGATGTCTACGTAAGAGGGTCTGTGGGAGAGGTTTGGAGTTTAGGTTTGTTTCCCGGACTTCTATGGTCTTATTCCTCACTTATCGAAACAAAAAAAAGTATTTACGTTTTATTATCAGTCATATTTTTAACTCTTTTAGTTTATTCTCATAACATTTTGGCGCTCGTATTCTTCTCATTTTTTCTTCTTTATGCGGCTTTCCTTATATCGAATGTTAAAAATAAAATACATGAAGTTAAAAAATTTGCAATGATAGCAATTCTTGGTCTAGGCCTGGCAGCGCCTTTCTGGCTACCAGCATTAATAGAGAAGATGTTTGTAGTAGGGCTCCAAACGTCTTTACCTGCCGATCATTATCCGGTTCTTTATAAATTAATTTATTCTTCTTGGGGATACGGTTTTTCTGGTGTAGGAGGAGCTGACCAGATGTCCTTTCAGATAGGAATAGCAAATGTGTCGGTAGTTTTGATTTCCCTAGTATCATTATTTTTTCTAAAAAATAAAAAGAATATAATTTTCTTTCTCGGATTATTCTTTTTATTTCTTTTTCTTATTACACCTTTTTCCTCTTGGCTTTGGGAAATTGTACCGTTAGCGTCATTCGTCCAGTTTCCCTGGAGACTTTTGAGCGTATTAATAGTGATTACATCTTTCTTAGCAGGAGGGTTAGTACAAGAAAAGTTTTATAAGAATCGCTATAGAGCAAGGGTTTTTGTTGCACTCATCTTAATCCTTCTTTCTTTTGGTTTAGGCTACGGTTATGCTAAAGCACCTTTCCATCATCTAAGGACAGATAATTATTATTTATCCAGGTCTAATTTTACGGATGGTACAAATAGTCCTGGAGATGCTTTTAACACTGCTTGGTTGCCAGCAGTTCCCCAGAAGACCCCCCAAATAATCGAGATTGATAAAAATTTAGGAGACATACAGTTTTTAGAAATGAAATCTAATGAATATAAACTTAAAGCTAGCTTAAATGAAAAATCGGAAATATTAGTTAACACTGCTTATTTTCCTGGATGGAGTGTTGAAATTGATGAAAAAAAAGGTAACTTATTAAACAAAAAAGGCAAGATAGGAATAGAAATTCCTAAAGGTAAACATGAGATTAGGGTTTTTCTGAAAAGTACTAAAGTCCAAAAAACGTCTTACATAATCTTTTTAATTTCAGTGTTAACGTTAACAACACTCTTGATTAAAACTCCTGTTATAATTAAAAAATGAGGATAGCAATTGATAAATCACCCTTGAATCGAGATAACCTAGCTCAACATGAAGTAAGAGGCTCAGGAACATATATCAGAGAATTAATAAACAATATGTCTATCTATGATAGGAAAAATTCATATACAATTATAGAAAATAAATCCGTACCGCTAAGCGGTTTTGACTTAGTTCACTATCCATACTTCGAACCTTTTTTTCTATCTCTTCCTCTGAGAGTAAAAATACCGGCCATAGTTACAGTGCACGATCTTATTCCTCTAGTTTTCCCAAAAATGTTTCCTGTCGGAGTGAAAGGAAGACTAAAATGGGAAATCCAAAAGCAGGCGCTTAAGAATAAAAATTTAATAGTTACAGATTCGGAATCGTCGAGGAAAGATATACTAAGAATAGTAAGCGTTAATCCTAAAAAAGTAAGAGTAGTTCCTCTCGCAGCATCGAAAGTTTTTAGAAAAAAAACTAAAGAAAAAAGAGTTTTAAAGAAATATAATTTCCCAGAGGATTTCATACTTTACGTAGGAGATGCTACGTGGAACAAAAATCTTGTAAGAATTGCTGAAGCTGTAAAAAAAACAAATACTAATATAGTAATGGTAGGAAAAGCTCTTAGGAACGAAAATTATGACAAAAAAAATGCTTGGAATAAGGAATTGGCAAGCTTCCAAGATATTATAAAAAACGATAACCATTTTTTTCTTCCTGGATTTGTAGAGGATGAAGATCTAAACGATTTATATAATCATGCGAGCATATTTCTAATGCCATCTCTTTATGAAGGCTTTGGTTTAGGGGTTCTTGAGGCAATGCAGGCCGGTTGCCCTGTCATCACTTCTAAAGTTTCTTCACTTGAAGAAGTCGGTGGAGACGCCCCCTGTTATATTGATGCAAATGACTCCGGCTCAATTGCCAAAGGAATAGAAGAGCTTTTAGATAATAAAAGGGTTTTGGAAGAAATGTCGGAAAAAGGACTTAAACAGGCAAAACAATTTACGTGGGAAAAGTTTGTGACCGGCATGGAAAAAGTATACGAAGATGTTTTTATCTAAATTAAAACAATCCCTAACTTTAATAAAGAGAATCATTAGCCATGATCTTGTCGGAGGAGCTTTTTTTATCTTTCTTGGAACAAGCGCATCAAGCTTTCTTGCTTTCATACTCAATCTTTTCTTAGCAAGAAGTTTGACTTATTCAGATTATGGTATTTTTACCAGTCTTTTATCCCTTATTACTCTTTTTACAATACCCACCCTATCCTTTAACACTGTAATACTTAGATTTATTAGTAAATATTTTGCACTTAACGAAAGCGAGCATGCTTCTTATTTTTATAAAAGAATACTTTTCTATATAGGCATTTTAAGTATTTCTGTCTTTATTTTATTTTTCTTTCTGTCCCGCTTTATATCAGATTTTCTTAAAATTTCCGACACTAGGCTTATTATTCTCACAGGGTTAATTGTTGCAGTTTCTTATATAAGCGTTGTTAATACTTCAGTTCTTCAGAGTTTGCTTAGATTTAAGCTTATGTCATTCATTTCAGTCACGAGTGGAGTAATAAAACTATTCGGTGGTATCGGGTTGGTTTATCTGGGTTACAAGGTATTTGGAGGGTTGTGGGCGATATTTTTTATGTATTTTATAACCCTCATTCTTGGTTTCTTTCCTCTGAAAAGAATTATTGTTAAGCACAGCGAAAAAGTAAAATTTCCTCATAAAGAAGTGTTTGTTTACGCACTTCCAACATCGATTGCTGTGATTTCAATTTTTTCATTAATTTCCTCAGATGTAATTTTGGTTAAACATTTCTTTCCAGCAGACGTAGCAGGCTTGTATGGAGGCCTGTCAGTGGTAGGCAAAGTAATATTCTTTTTTACGGCACCCATTCCTAGCGTAATGTTTCCGCTTTTAGTTAAAAGACATGTAAAGAGCGAAAGCTTTAATAATATTTTCTACCTCGCTCTTTTAGGAGTGCTTACGCTATCATTGGGAATTACATTATTATATTTCTTGTTTCCCAACTTCATAATCCAGTTTTTTTTGGGAGGAAGAGAATACCTTAAAGTTTCAGGGTATCTGGGGTTATTTGGTTTGTATATATCGCTTTTCAGCGTGCTCAATCTTTTAATCTCATTTTTCCTGTCAATAAAAAAAACAGAAATATCATATGTTCTTTTGGTTGGAGCCATTTCGCAAATAATCTTAATTTATTTCTTTCACTCTAGCCTCTTCCAGGTTATAGGTATGTCAATGATTGTTTGTGGTTTACTTATAATTTTGCTTTTGTTATATTATGCAAAGTTTATCCTGCAAGATAAATCTCAAAATAATAGATGAACATCGTAATCCTTAACTGGAGAGATATAAAAAATGAATGGGCTGGGGGTGGAGAGGTGTATGTTTTTGAGTTGGCAAAAAGATGGGTTAAGATGGGACACGAGGTTACCCTTCTTTGCGGACAGGATATCAAAAAAAATCTTCCGGAATATGAAAAAATTGACGGAATCCATGTATACAGAAAGGGAGGAAGGTACGGACTATATTTCTGGGCTGCTTTGAGTTATCTCAGAAGGTTTAGAAAGAATTGCGATTTCGTAGTAGATGTGCAGAATGGTATTCCCTTTTTCTCTGTTCTGTATTCAAGAAAGCCAAAGCTAAGCGTTGTTTATCATGTTCATGGGAATCAATTTTTTATAGAACTTCCATTCCCCTTAAGTTTGGTAGGATACGTAATTGAAAAATATGTTTTCCCATTGTTTTATTTTAATACTAAAATAGTTGCCATATCCCGCACCACTAAAGAGGCGCTTGTTAAAATTGGTTTTTTAGAAAAGAACATTCACATTGTTTACTGTGGGATGAATAGTAAAAAGAACGGAAGAATATTAAAAAGATCTACTGCTCCAACTATCCTTTACCTAGGTAGGATAAAGAAGTATAAAAGAGTTGATTTTCTTGTCAAAATGATGCCAGAGATCTTGAAAAAGATACCTAACGCACAGCTAATAATAGCTGGCTGGGGAACGGAGGCATCAATAGTAACGGATATGTCTATGAGAAGCATAATTAGAAAGAAAGTAAAAATATTAGGACCTGTTACTGTTTCAGAAAAACGAAAACTACTCTCACGTGCGTGGGTTTTTGTAAATCCTTCTATCGGAGAAGGATGGGGAATATCAGTTCTAGAAGCTAATCAATATGGGGTTCCAGCGGTAGCATTTGATGTGCCGGGATTATCAGAGTCTATAAAAAATAAAAAAACTGGCTTACTTGCTAAAAACGACGGAGATTTTATAGAAAAAGTTGTAGAAATCCTAGAGGATTCTAAGACGCGACGGGAATTAGGAAATAATGCAAAAAAACATGCAGATTCTTTTGATTGGAATAAAGCTGCGGTGGACGTCAACAGATTGATGACAGAAGAAATGGGAAATAATGAACTGGGTTTTATTGAGAAATTCCAATCTGTCCCCCTCTTCTCATATAATAGAAAACGTTCTAAATAATATGTTTGGCAGAGAGTACTATAAATATCCGCAAATTCTTCTCAACTCGTTTAAGGAGATGAACGAGGGGTATGACGGTAAGAAAAATTTCGGGCAAGTCCTAGGATATTTATTTAAAATCTATATCATTATCTTCGGAATACCCGAGGTTGGGTTTCAAATAAGATGTCTTTATTTTAAGGATATACTTTTTTCAAATGTGCCAAATAACGAAGAGAAGAAAATACTTGATGCGGGAAGCGGGATTGGAATCTATACGTTCTGGCTTAAAAAATTCTACAAAGGCTCAGATGTTACCGGAATTGACGTTGATCGGCAAAAACTTAAAATGTCAAAATCTTTGGCAAGGGAATTAAACGTGGGAGAAATTAAATTAGATTATGGAGACGTAACATTGGTTCCAAAAAAGAGAGACTATGATTTAGTGGTGAGCATTGATGTTTTGGAGCACGTGAAAGACTATAAGAAAGTAATTAAGAATTTATCACTGTACCTAGTTAAAGGTGGTTATCTATATTTACATACTCCGCAAGCGGATCAGAGAAGAATTTTTAAAAGCTTAAATAACTGGGAACATGAAGAGCATGTTCATGAAGGTTTTACTAGAATGATTCTAAAAAAGGAATTCGAAAGTAATGGCTTGAGAATTATTGAGTTTAAGCATACATTTGGTTTTTTTGGAAAACTTGCGTGGGAGCTGAATCATCTCCTTCTGAGTAAAAGTTTTATTTTTGCAGGAGCAATTTATCCAGCTCTTTATGTATTGGCTCGTTTAGATCTGTTTGTAAAAAATAAAGAAGGACTAGGCATAGCAGTTCTTGCAAAAAAAACAAAATGAGTTTAAAAAAAGCAGCTCCTTCTATTTCGATAGTAATTGCAACTTTTAATTCTGGGAGGACTTTAGGGCTTTGTCTCGAGAAAGTTAATGAGCAAAATTATGATAAGAGAAAGATAGAGACAATCATCGCAGATGGTGGGTCTAGGGACTCTACATTAAAAATTGCTAAGGATAATAATACAAAAATAGTTAAAGTTAATCCAAAAAAACAAAATGCGGAATACAATAAGGGAATAGGATTAAAGTATGCAAAGAATGAAATCGTATTATTCCTTGATCATGATAATATAATACCTCATTCTAATTGGCTTAATAATATCGTCGAACCTTTTATGAAAGACAAGGAAATAATAGGTGTTGAGCCATTGAGATTCCATTATGATCCTAAAATGACATCTCTCGATCGATATTTTGCACTTTTCGGCGGTTCAGATCCGGTAGTCTATTATCTAGGAAAGGCTTCTCACTTATCTTATGCTAATTCAAAATATAACCTTTTTGGTAAAAGCAAAGACATGGGATCTTATTATAAAATTACTTTTTCTAAGAAAAATATTCCCGCATTGGGTGGTAATGGGGCGGCGCTTAAGAAAAGTTTGCTTTTGAAATATGCTAAATCAGATCCTGACAATTTTATTCATACAGATGTGGTAGCAGACTTAATTAAAGCAGGGCACAATAAATATGGTATTATTAAGGACACAATAATACATCTTACTGATAATAAGGTTTTACCTTTTTTATCGAGAAGAAAGTATTTTATCGAAAAATATCAATTGGAGGAAGCCTTTAAAAGAAGATATTATATTTATGATCCAAAAAAAGACAGGTTAAGGTTACTTAAATATATTATTTTATCGATAACGATAGTTATCCCATTAAAAGATTCAATAAAAGGATTTGTGAAAATTAGAGATTTAGCTTGGTTTCTACATCCGTTTATGTGTTTAGCATTTTTAGTAATTTATTCGATTCCCGTATTTAAAGGAGGAATGAAAAATGTTATTCTGGGAAAATAAAGCGGTACTTGTCACCGGTGTAAACGGGTTTGTAGGAAATCACCTTTTCAATAAGCTTAATAATTTAGGGGCTAGAGTTTATGGTGTAACCAGAAATCATCCTAAAAAAAACATTTATAAACTAGATGTTCTTGACCCTAGTTCTCTTCAATCATTCATAAAAAAAAATAAAATAAAAATTTGTTTTCATCTTGCAGGAGAGTCTCTTGTTGAAAAAGGACAGGAAGACCCTTATAACACTTTTAAAGCCAATACTGAAGGAACCCTTAATGTATTGGAGAGCGCAAGAAAAAATAACTTAGAAAAGATTGTCATTGCGTCATCGTCTCATGTGTACGGAGACAATAAAACGCCCTACTTAGAGGAGTACTTTCCTCGTCCATCTCGTCCATACGAAACATCTAAAACATGTGCAGATTTAATTGCACAGTCTTATGCAGATAGCTTTGATTTGCCAGTGCTTATTCCGCGTTTTGTTAATATATATGGGCCTGGGGATATTAATTTTCAGAGATTAATTCCAAAAACAATGAAAAGTCTTCTAAATAACGATAGTCCTAAGATGTGGGGAGGAAGTGCGGTTAGAGATTTTATTTATATAGCTGATGTAATAGAAGCTTACATTAGTCTTGGAGAGCTTAACAAAAAGTTGATGGAAAAGAACAGGATATATAACTTTGGAACGGGAAATACAATTTCTGTCGAAGAGTTGATAAGAAAGATAATAAGTATTTCCGAACAAGACTTTTCTATAAAGAAAAACAAAGAAGAAAGAGAAAATGAAATCGATATTCAATATGTGTCATCAGCAAAAGCACACAGAATTTTAAATTGGAATTCAAAAACTAATCTAGATAAAGGTTTATCGCAAACTTTTGAATGGTACAAAAATTATTTTAATGAAAAAATATAAAAGCGTCTACTACGCAATCTACGATAATCTCAAAAATATAGGAAGTTTCAAGCAATATTTAATTGATAATTCTGAGGTTATCGTTTGTTTTCACTTTCCGCATGGATATTCAAAAACACCAAGTTATATGGAAATATATCAAAATGGCAGGATGAAAAGAACAAATAAGTTTCCCATGTATAAGGGGAAAAGCAATATTGTAAAACTTCTAGTCTACTATATTTATTTTTATTATATTCTAATAAGATTTGTTCCAAGAAAAAGCTTTGTGGTGGTAGATACTCCTATTTTTTGCATATTAAGCAGGGTGCCGAGTTTTATAAAAAAAGTTAGATTTATTTATTGGATAGGCGATTTTTATCCGAGCAATAAGGGATTTATGAGAATATATAACTCGTTGGCAAATTATTATAATAAGTCCCTTGGAATAGTTTGGTATGTAAGTCCTCCTCTCAAAAAAGTTTATTCTAGCACAAGCAGTTTAGATTATGGAAAAATAAGAATGCTTGTTCCCCTTGGTACAAAACGCAAAAAATACAAAATTACAACAACTCCTCATTCGCCAATACGCTTAGGTTTTGTGGGCGTTATACGTGAACAGCAAGGACTAGATCTAATATTCAATTATTTACAAAAATTTAATAATGCTATTTTAGATATTGTGGGAGATGGGTACAAATTAAAACAGTATAAGGATTTAGCAAAAGAAATGAATCTCAAAAATAAAGTGAAGTTTTATGGCTATGTAGATGACATGGATAGGATAGCGGAAAAATGGGACATAGGGATTGCGCTCTATGAGAATGACACAATGAACGTTTCTATTTATTGTGAGCCGACTAAGATTAAAAATTATCTCGAATTTAATCTTCCTGTTATTACTACAAAAACTACATATTTCCATAAAGAGCTTGAGAAAGAACAGGCGGGGGTGGCAATCGATGAAACGATAGATGATTTAGGTAGAGCTATCGATGAAATTAAATCCAATTACTTAAAATACAAAGAAGGTGTAAGTGTTATACTTAATCGTTATGAGTATCATAAATTCTATAATTCGCTACTTAAATTTATGGAGCAATAAAATTACTAAGTATTATGCAGCTAAAAAATAAGAAAATTTTGGTTACAGGAGGAAATGGATTTTTGGGATCGTATGTAATTAATGAGTTATTAAGTAAAGGGATTGCTAGAAAACAAATATTCACCCCATCTTCAAAAGAAATTGATCTCAGAAAGTTGGAAGATTGTAAAAAAGCTGTTAAAGGAAAAGATATTATTATCCATCTTGCAGCTGTCGTAGGAGGAATCGGAGCAAATAGAGAAAATCCCGGAAGCTTTTTTTATGATAACTTAATGATGGGCGTACAGCTTATTGAGGCATCTAGGCTTGCTGAGGTCAAGAAATTCATTGCAATTGGTACAGTATGTGCTTATCCTAAGTTTGCTCCAATTCCGTTTAAAGAAGAGGATATATGGGAAGGCTATCCCGAAGAAACAAATGCTCCTTACGGACTGGCTAAAAAAATGCTCCTTGTACAATCCCAAGCATATAGACAGCAATACGGCTTTAAAAGTATTTATCTTCTGCCTGTTAATCTATATGGTCCTGGTGATAATTTTGACCCTAAATCTTCGCATGTTATACCAGCACTGATTAAAAAAGTATATGAGGCGAAGCTTAAGAAAAATCCCTATGTTGAGATATGGGGGAGCGGAAGAGCGACCAGAGAATTTTTATACGTAGAAGACGCAGCTAGGGGGATTGTTCTAGCGACTCAGAAATATGAAAGTTCAGAACCTGTTAATTTGGGATCAGGAATGGAGATATCTATTAAAGATTTAATAAAACTAATATGTAAATTAATGAATTATAAAGGTGAAATAAGATGGGATAGGACAAAGCCGGATGGACAACCAAGAAGGTCCCTTGATGTGTCAAGAGCCAAGCGAGAGTTCGGGTTTGTTGCTAAAGTCGATTTTCAAGAAGGAATAAAAAGAACTATTGATTGGTATACCGATCAAAAAATAAAATAATAAAAATGCTACTGCGAGGCTAATCTCAGCCATTCTCTAAGTATTGATAATTCCTTTTTTTTAAAGAATCCCTTTTCAATTAGTAGTGAATAAATATCGATTAACATAACATCAATATTTCCCTTAAGCTTGATTTTGTTAAGGGTAATTAATAAATCTTCGGTTTTAGTGTAGAGTTCAAGTTCTTGTACGAAGTCTTTCATGTAATCATGAACATTTCTCTTTTGATAAACTGAAGGAGATAGAAAGATAAGTCTTGAGTTGAGCTCCCACAGAATTCTTTGAGCGATATATCCCCTCCAAATATCGCATACTCTGCTATCCACCGTTGAAGGGAGATAGAGTAGTGGGAAAACTTTTTTACTCCAATAAGTATTTTGAGAATTAAATGGTGCAAAGGTACCTGTTGCTAAGCAAAGTATCTTTCCTTTTGCGAAGGTTATCACATCGCCGTTGGTTAAGCGATATATCGCGTCAACATCAGGATCTAGGTCTGCAAGCGATTGCTGAATTAATGGTATAACTTTATTTTTTTTCCTTTTAGAGATCTTATTATCAATAAGATTGAGGGGTATACCACGAGGCCATACTCTCTTTTTTGTAAATTCAGAATATATATTAAAACTTAATGGAGCATTGATTTCTTCCATGTTTTTTTCTGAATCTATAAAATTTGGGAAAAAATTATAAGGAAGGTTATCATCGTCTGTTTCGTATAAGAATTCTATTCCTGATAAAATTGCGCTTAAGTAAGCAAAGTTTTTCCTAGCATAATGATTTTGGGAAACTAGTTTTGAAAGTTTGGGAAATTTCTTGTGCTGATCGCTAATGGATAGATAGTGAACATTTTTATGGCTCCACCCTTTTGGAGTTTTATTATCTCCAGAAACAAACATAGCAAAGCTCTTAAGCTTTGAAAATAATAAAACAGCTTTTGTGGGAGGATAAATAGAAGTAATAACGATTGCTTTATTAGGCATTTTAGATAAAAAATATTATACGGTTGTCCGATTAGACTGTCAATCGACCGAATCTTATTGACAGGAAATTATCAAATTGCTAACATGGTCTTTATTCGATCTTCTTTGATCAAATTGATAAGCACTGAAATTGTTAAATAAAACCCATCATCGTTTCTGCTCTTTAAATATATGAAAACAGTAATACTCTGCGGAGGGATTGGCTACAGACTTAAAGAAGAGACTGAATTTAAGCCAAAGCCTATGGTTCAAATTGGAGGAAAACCAATCCTGTGGCACATAATGAAAATATATTCTCATTACGGATATAACGATTTTATAATAGCTCTTGGATACAAAGGGGACTTTATAAAGCAATACTTTATTAATCAACAGCTCTACGCTTATAATTTTACTCTTCACACAAAATCCGGAAATACAAAGGTTTATAAAAGGACAGGTAAAGATAGTGACAACTTTAAAATCACATTTGTAGATACGGGAGAGGAAACTCTTCCCGGAGAAAGGATTTTAAGAATTAAGAGATACATTCCTAAGGAAGATCAGAATTTTATGGTTACTTATGGCGATGGAGTTTCAAATGTTGATATAAATCAAATCGTAAAATTTCACAAGAAACAAAAAACAATAGGCACTATTATAGGAGTTCATCCTAGAAGCAAGTATGGTTTAATTACTGCAAATGATAAGTTTCTCGCTTCGAAATTTACAGAAAAGCCGGTTCTGAAGGAGTGGGTAAATGGCGGATTTATGGTATTTAAGCGTGAAGTGTTCGATTATATTAAAGAGGGAGAAATGGAACATGAAGCCTTCAAGCGTTTAATTTCAAAAGACCAGCTTTCTATTTTCATACATGAGGGATTCTGGCATTCTATGGACACTTATCCTGATGTTGATAGTTTAAACAAGCTCTGGATAGATAATCCGGAATGGAGAGTATGGCAGGATTGAAGGGTAAAAGGATTTTGGTAACCGGCGGGGCAGGATTTATAGGAAGCCATTTGGTTTATTCTTTGATATCGGAGGGTGCAAGCGTTACGGTAATTGACATAGTTATCTCTCGATTCTCAAATTATGTATCCAACGGATCTTATAAAAACTCAAAGTTTGAGCTGGTAGATATCAGAGATATTAACGAAGTTTTCAGGGTTTTTAAAGAATCTAACCCTGAGCTCGTTTTCCATCTTGCTGCAGAGCCGATTGTAAGCGCGGGGTATTCCAATCCTGTTTTAACATTTGAAACAAATATTCTTGGAACTGTAAATGTTTTAGAGACATCAAGAAAGAGTTTTGTGAAAGGAGTTATCGTAGCTTCTTCAGACAAGGCATACGGAAAAACGGAAAAACCCTATACTGAAGAAACCCCTCTCAAGGGCGATCATCCCTATGACGTGTCCAAATCCTCAGCAGATCTTATTTCTCAAACATATTTTAAAACATATAATCTTCCTGTCGTTATAACCCGTTTCGGAAACGTATATGGGGAGGGCGATTTACATATGGATAGGATAATTCCTGGCATTTGTGAAGCACTAATAAGGGATGAGACGTTTGTTATTAGAAGTAACGGCAAATACGTACGCGATTATTTGTATGTAAAAGATGTTGTTGATGGATATTTGCTTCTTGCAAATTCTTTAGAGAAAACAATTGGAGAAGCATATAATTTTTCATCTAGCGACAAGCTGTCTGTTTTAGAATTAATTAAATTAGCAGAAAAAGTATTTGGTAAAAAAATAAAATATGTAATTAAAAATAATGCTAAAAATGAAATTCCTTATCAACATTTAAATGATCAGAAAATAAGAAGCTTAGGTTGGAAAAATGAATACACACTTGAAAAAGCACTCCCTGGAGTGCTAGATTGGTATAGTAAAATTTTATGAGATGTATTTCCTGTGGTTTTATTAAACTCACCGTATTCCTAGAAGTCCCAAATGCTCCTATGCGTGTTCAGGTTATCTCTGAGAAAAATCTACTAAAAGATAAAAAAATAAATCTAAAAATTTTAAAATGCGAGAGATGCACGCTGGTTCAGCTTTCAGACAAAAATTATGTTGTCGACGACTACTACGATGATTATATTATGAGCCGTACTTATTCGCCTCATGCTCGTAAATATTTGAAGGGGTTAGCTCGTGATTTTGTTGGGTCTTTCAATCTAAAAAATAAATTAGTTATTGATGTCGGATGCGGAGATGGATATTTTGTTTACGCTCTTATGAATGCAAAAGCAAAATCAATAGGAATAGAACCAAGTGATATAGCTACTAAGCTTGCAAGGGAAAAAGGAGTAAAAGTTCTTAGAAATTATGTCGATGATAGATTTAAATTAGGTAAGAAAGCGGATGCATTTGTAACCCTTGAGGTTTTCGAACACATTTCAAATCCTGAAAAATTACTTACAAATGTAAAAAAGTTTCTGAAAGTTGATGGATACGGATTGGTTGAAGTTCCATCTTTGGTTAAAGCCTTAAGAGACAATAGGTATTATGATTTTTTCCCTGATCACGTTGCCTATTACTCACCAACCTCATTATCATATATGCTTCAGCAAAACGGATTCGATGTTTTATCAATAAAACATTCTCCAGATGAGAATTATTTAATAGCTTACTTTCAATACACTTCAAAATCAGGACTTAGTAATAGTGTCCAAAAGCGATTTGTCGATTATAGGGATCAATACAAAGATTTCTTTGGTAAGTTAGAAAATAGGAAAGTGGTGTTATGGGGGGCAGGTGCAAAAGGGATATCTTCAATATCTTTTTCAAACATTGAAAAGAACAAAATTTTATTTTGTGTTGATTCGGATCCCAATAAAAGAGGTACATACCTTCCCGGAAGCCATATACCGGTTTTTTCAGTTGATAGGCTTTTAAAAAAAGAAGCAGATGTTGTCGTCGTCACGGCTATGGCATACAAAGAAGAAATAATTAAAACCTTGATGGGTAAATATGGCTATAAAAAATCTCAAATAGCTGTGATTGCTCCTGAGCCAATGTTTTTGAAATGAATAAAGATATTTATTTAGTTACTGGGGCAACTGGTTTTGTAGGCGCAAATATTGTTAGACGTCTGGTTAAAGAAGGGAAAGACGTACATGTTCTTTCTAGAAATAAAATACTCAACTGGAGACTTTCTGATCTTAAAACAAAAATAAAAGCCCATGAAGTCGATCTCCTTGATTACAAACTTGATAAAGTCATTTCTAAAATTAAACCCACCTACATATTTCATCTTGCCGCTTATGGATCATTGCCAAAAGAAGATAAGATTGAAGATTTAATAAATGTTAATCTTAAAGGAACAATTAATTTAATAAATGCTTCGAAGAAAGTTCCATTTAAACTATTTATCAATACGGGAAGTTCTTCAGAATATGGAGTAAAGTTTGGAAAAATGATCGAAACAGATCTATCTTTTCCCATAAATGATTACGGGGTAATTAAAACTGCAGTAACGCTATATGTACATAAAGAAGCAGTGCGGAACAATCTCCCGATAATTACATTCCGCTTATTTTCAGCGTACGGTCCTTATGAGCATAAGCCCCGCTTTATCCCAACCGTTGTCAGAGCAGCAATAAAAAATGATCCAATTTCGGTAGGTAATAAAAAAAATGTAAGAGACTTTATCTACATAGAAGACATGGTAGATGCTTATCTAAACACATGCAAGGTAAAAATAAATCCCGGTGAAATCTTTAATATTGGTACAGGACGTCAGCACACATTAGAGGAAACAGTTAACAGGATAGTGAATTTATCTGGAAGCAGATCAAAAGTTGAGTGGGGAGCAGTGCCGATACAAGAAAGGCAGGTGGAATCTGGGAAATGGCAAGCAGACACGAGAAAAACCTCAAAAATGTTACGATGGAGGGCAAAACATTCGCTGGACGAGGGACTGTTAAAAACTATAGAATGGTTTAGTAAAAACAATTATTTATATGAATAATAAGTTGAAGAGCGATAGTAAATTACTAGAACAGCATGCTGACGAGATAAGAAGAATGATTATAACTATGGCATATAATGCTAAAAGTGCTCACATGGGAGGTGCACTTTCTTGTGTAGAGCTACTTACGGTTCTTTACTTTCAGATTATGAGAGTTAATCCTAAAAAGCCACAAGATGATAAAAGAGATTATTTGATCTTCAGTAAAGCCCATGATAGCAAGGCATTATATGCAGTGTTAGCGGAAAAGGGATACTTTGATAAAGAGATTCTTTCCAGTTATGAAGCTAATAATGGTTTACCGGGTCATACTACCAGAAATGTAGTTCCTGGTGTAGAGGCGTCTGCTGGATCCCTTGGACACGGATTATCAATTGGAGTTGGGTTAGCATATGCTAAAAAAATAGATAAGTCTAAACAGAGAGTATTTGTAATGCTTTCTGATGGAGAGTGTGATGAGGGATCGAATTGGGAGGCTATGCTTTTTGCGGGTCATCAAAAGTTAAAGAATTTAATAGCAATAGTTGATTACAATAAGCTTCAAGGCTTTGGAAGAACAGATGAGATACTTACGCTAGAGCCCTTTGCTGAAAAATGGAAAAATTTTGGATGGGGAGTGAATGAGGTCGATGGTCATGATATTGAAAAAATTATTAAATCACTAGTTAACATTCCATTTGAGAATAATAAACCCTCAGTACTAATTGCTCATACGATCAAAGGATATAAGGGAATTCCAAAATATGTTGATCAGGTAGCCTCACAGTATAAGCCTCCAACCGAGGAAGAATATAAAAATGCAATGGAGGATTTAAAGTGAGAATTGCATTTGTGAAAACACTTTTTGAGCTTGCCAAGAAGGATGAAAGAATAATGCTTTTAACGGGAGATCTTGGGTTTTCAGTTTTTGAAGAATTTATTGAAAAGCTCCCAAAGCAATATCTTAATGCAGGAGTTGCAGAGCAAAACATGACAGGAGCAGCAGCTGGAATGGCAATGGGAGGGAGAATTCCAGTTATTTATTCAATAATGCCTTTTGTAACTATGAGAAATTTCGAACAAGTCAGAAATGATATTTGTTATCAAAATTTGAATGTAAAAATTGTGGGAATCGGATCCGGATTTTCATATGGTCCTTACGGTCATACTCATTATGGACTTGAAGATCTAGGTGTAATGAGGACAATTCCCGGAATTACAATCTTTGCTCCGGGAGATCCCATTGAGACAGAACTTGTTACCAAAGCTGCTTTTAAAATTAATGGACCTGTTTATATAAGATTAGGAAAAGCCGGAGAGCCTACGGTTCATATTAAAAAACCTAAATTTAGTATAGGAAAAGGAATTGTAGTAAAGAAAGGTATGGATGTTACGATCTTTACTATGGGAACAATGCTTCCTACAGCAGTAAAAGTATCAGAAATGCTTAAAAAGAAATATTCCATAGGAGTAATTAGCATGCCCTCTATAAAACCATTAGATGAGAAAATAATTCTTGAATATGCGAGAAAAGGAAAAAGTATTTTTTCCCTTGAAGAGCATTTTATTACCGGAGGTCTAGGTAGTGCGATGGCAGAAGTTCTTGCTGAAAATAAAACAGGTGTCATGTTTAAAAGAATAGGAGTTCCAAACGAGTTTAGTAAAAAAACGGGGAATCAGAATTTTATGAGAGGACTGAATGGTCTACTTCCGGAACAAATCTGTTCAGTAATTGAAAAGGTGATTAGAAGAAAAAATGAAATCGTCTAAATCGACCTCATATTACCACGAAACATATTCCAACATTGGAGATGCTGAAATCAAAATAACTGAAGAAGGGGTTAAGCTTACTAGGGCTAAGATTCCAGAGATTCCATTTTCTTCCAAAAAGAAAGTTCTTGATGTAGCTTGTGGAGTCAGTTCGCTTGGTAAAACTTTAAGCGACAATGTGTATGGATTTGATTTAAACGAAGAGGCTCTGGAGATATGTAGAAAAAACGGAATGAATGTTAGACTTGGGGATGCAGAGGAAAAATGGAATTACAAAGATGCTTCATTTGACATAGTGATTATTTCTCATATTATCGAACATGTCGTTAATCCGGATCATCTTATGCGAGAAGCAAAAAGAGTTTTAAAAAAAGGGGGGGTTATGATCATTAGCACTCCTAACCTTGCTGCTTGGTTTAATAGATTTTTTTTGCTTATTGGACTTCAGCCCTTTTTTACCGAAGTAAGCACGCTCGATAAAACCTTGGGAATTAAATTTACAAGAAAATTTACTAATTACAAAAGTCCACTAGGTCACATGCGTGTTTTTACAGGGGGAGCACTTGCTGACATAGTAGAGCTTCACGGTTTTAAAATTGTTAAAAAGTCCGGGCTAGAGTTCACAATGTTTCCTGGGATAATACGTATTATGGATCGTTTATTTTCTAATAAATACTCCCTGGCTTCAATTCTTATATTAGTGGCTAAAAAAAATAAATAACACAAGAATCTCTTTGAACCATATTGACTCAATATTTTTTTTATATTAGAGTACTAAGAATATAAAGCATATTAAATGACCAAGATAAAGTATTATGAACAAATATCCAACTGTTAGTATTTATACCGGTTCACTTAATCCTGATCTTAAGATATTTAAGAAAGTACTCGAAGCACTAAAAAAGCAAACGTATAAAAATGTGATTGAGCACATCGTTATGGATGGGGGATCTACAAACGGTACGATCGAACTAGCAAAAAAATACGGATGCAGCGTAGATGTTAGACCTCACTTGATGCTTCTAAACCAGGTCAGATTTAGCGAAGGAGTTAAAAAAGCTAAAGGAGAATTAGTTCTTTGTCTCGAGACAGATAATATTCCTACTTCTAAAACATGGTTGGCAGAAATGGTACAGCCTTTTATAGATAATAGAAAAGTTTTTTGTACGTTCAGCGCTTACAATGATTACGAAAAAGGGATGTCGGCTACAACACGTTATGGTGCTTTTTTTGGCGCAGCAGATCCTACGCTTTATTATCTTGGAAGATGCGATAAGATCCCTTTGACTCAAAAAAGATACGATAAGGGAAGAATTATAAAAGATACTCCTGGATACTGGGTAGTAGAATTTGATAAGGAGAGTCTTCCTACAATGGGAGATAACGGACATATGTTTAGAAACAGCGCTATGAGTAAGGTTAACAAGGATCCTAATGAATATGTGCATCCTGACGTTTTTGTTGACATGCTTGAACTTGGTTATAACACATGTGGCGTTGTTAAGAATACAGTGATTCACGTTATTCCGCCAAATATCTTTTATTATGCTAAAAGAAGATTCCAAGTTAAAAGAGAGTTTTATGACGAGAGAAGAGGAAAAAGAAAATATTTAGTTTTCAATTGGCAATCAGCAAGAGATAGGCGAAATTTAATAAAATTTATTATTTTTACCATAACTTTTGTTCACCCTACCTATGAAAGTATCAAAGGTTATCTTAAAATACGCGATTGGGCATGGTTTCTGCATCCAGTTCTTGCAGTTGTAATGCTTACTTCATATAGTCTTTCGGAGATGGTGTGGTTTATTGAAAAAACTCTTAAAAGGGGACAGAATTCTAATACCTCTTCATAAAATCTTCAAATACCTCTTTTAATTTATCAATATGTTTTTCTTCTAACCCGTGATGACACCCCACCACAAATCCTCTTTCCATGATTTCATCAGTAACAGGATATCCATTTTTGCTCTCAATCCGCGGAATGTTTTTAAATCCAGGTTGTTTTAAAATGTTTCCGGTAAAAATAGGACGAGTCTGAATGTTAGATCTTTCCAAATATTTTACCAATTCAATCCTCGTAAAAGGAGCTGTTTTTTTTATAGTAAGAGGAAATGCTAGCCACTGAGTTGATACGTTTTCTTCTTCTTGGGGTAGAATAAAAAAGTTTTCGTATTTTTTAAAAAAGTTTTTTAAATAACTAAAGTTTCTTTCTCTAGTTCTTTTAAATATGTTTATTTTTTTTAATTGGATATTTCCAAAAGCAGCACACATCTCGTTAGGAAGAAAGTTGTAACCTATTTCATCGAAAATGAACTTTGCATCGTATTCTACGTCGCCTATTTTTTGTTTGAACCTTTTTTCTATGCTTTCAGACTCTTTGAATACTGAAGAGCTTCTTCCCCATCCTCGTAATATTTTTGCGCGATCTCTATGTTTTGACCCGTTTACTAAAACCATTCCTCCATTTCCTCCAGTGGTAATTATGTGTGAGCCGAAAAAACTTGTAGTAGTAAAGTTTGAGTAATAGCCTGTGGCCTTTCCTTTATACGTTGCTCCTACTGTGTCACAGGAGTCTTCAATAAATATAAGATTATGTTTTTTTGCAATTGACTGAAGTTTTTCCATGTCGGGAACATTTCCTAAAAGAAGGGGAACCATTAATGCCTTTGTCTTCGGGGTTATTAGTTTTTCAACTTGATCCACATCTATTACATACTTTCCGGGAAGGACATCCGTAAAAACCGGAACAAGTCCTTTTTGAATGAGAGGAGCAATAGTAGTTGAAAAAGTTAATGCGGGAGTAATAACTTCTGATTTTGGAGGAAGATCTGATAGCTCAACTGCTAAGAGATTTGCTGACGAACCGGAGTTAACCATTATTCCGTAGTTCTTTCCAAATAATTTTGCAATTCTTTCTTCGAATTTACTTGTTTCTTTTCCTGCGTTTGTTCGATGCTCTTTAAGCACTTTTACTACAGCGTTAATTTCGTTTTCATCATAAACTGACAGAGCATATGGAACTCTTAACATATCGTAAAAAACTATTTCTTCTTTTGTCCGATGAACAGAACAGAGGGACTAAAAAGATAACTCTCAAACCCTTTAGAGCCAAACAAAATTCTGAATAAAGGATTTAGTATGTAATCAAAATAGCAAATAACTTTCAATGTATAATATTTTAGATTTTTTTCTTCCATAGGAAGCCTAAGCTTAAATGTTCCGTAATTTCCGCAAAATATTTTTTTTATTTCAGGATCTTTGCATAATTTTCCCAAAATATCTTCGTTCATAATCTCAAGATTATGATTTTTGATTAAATCTGGTCTAAACAACAGAAGTCTTAAGTAATTAAAAGCTTTGAATCTCGGAATTTGAATAATGACGTATCCTCCAGGTTTAACTAAATCATAGTGAAGTCTGATCGCTTTTTCCGGGGGGATAATATGCTCAATAAAACCGTAAGAAAAAACAGCATCAAATTTGTTTTTGAATTTACTTGTTACTTTTTTGTCAAAAGCATCGGCGACATAAACTTCTACACCGTTTCTTGCAGAGATTGCGGCTGCCTTTTTTGAGTATTCGATACTATACGGCTTGTAACCTATCATTTGGGCAAACTTTTTTACTAGAAGTCCGTCTCCTCCTCCTATCTCACAAATCACAGGAAGATTTTTTAGTAAGTCTTTATTTTCCGGGATATGTTTTTTAATTAGATAGTCGCATAAGAAAATATCGTAGGAATTAAAAATTCCGGAGCTTAATTTTACCTCAAGGGGCGGGTGGTGTTTGTAATATTTTTCCCAATCTTCCTGATCGTGAAGATTTTTTATTTTCATCCGACAAGTATATTATAAATAGCTTAGTTTAACAATATTACTTATGATAATATATCACAGAAAACTAAGATATTATAATGAAAAATAAACCATTCTTCTCTATTGTAATCCCAACTTTTAATAGGGTAAAAGATTTAGAACGTGCGATTCTTTGTTTGCAGAAGCAAAGCTTTACTAACATTGAAATTCTAGTCATCGATAATCATTCCTCTGATGGTACCCAAAACTTGATGGAAAGTTTTAATGATAAAAGAATTAAATATGTTAGAAATCGAAAAAATATAGGATTTTACAAAAGCTTAGATAAAGCTTTTAAAAACTCTCGAGGTCATTATATTTTTTTACACGGCGATGACGATTTTCTTTTTGATCGAGATTCGCTTATCAAAGTACAGGAAAAGATCAAAAAATTTCACCCAGGATATATACGTGTCAAATATATTTGTAGGACTCCGGACGAGGAAACATTTTTTGATTTCAGACCGATTGGATATTTTACAAATAACAAACATCTTCCTTCTCATGCAAAAAATAAAAGAATAATATCTTTTTTGGTCAGAACAGATCCGTATTTCGTCACAGGCATTATATTTAAAAACAGCTTACCAAAAGATGTAAAAATTATTAATACAGACCCTTTTCCATGGGTTGAAATTCTATTCCACTCTGCTAAGAATTTAGGGGCGTATTATATTTCTGAACCACATATTATTGCCTCATGGTCTTTGTGGAGCAAGCAAAACGGAATTCACCCTGTATATTCGCTTAGGGATGGTAGATTATCCGCAGAAAAATTTCTCAATGTGGTTAGAGACAAATTGAATGAAGCAGATTATAGAGAATTTTTGCATTTTCAGCTAATGAAGATCTACGTAAATTTATTTCCAGTAATTAAGCTGAGGATGGGAAATGAAAATCTTTTGGGGCTTTCTAAAAGAATTCGAGAGATTGATCCAGAAATGGAAAAAGATGTAAGATTTTGGGTCTACTTATGGATTGCATTGATTTCCCCGGCTAAGATTCTTGAAATTGTTAGAAATTTATATCTATACTTTCTCATTAAAACAGCAAAAATAAATAATCAGAAAAAGATTCTAAATAGTATAAACGATTCAGGAGATATATAATTAATTTATGAGCAAGAGAGAGCTTAAGCTATCTCCGAACAAAGGACTAGGAGTAATTGAGGATGTTCCCATTCCTTCTCAATCAATTTTGAATTATGCTAAGGAGCATGATTTACTACGATTCAAGGGGCTAGCGCTTCATACCTTAACTACTATAGTTGTCGCGAATGCATTAGTAATCGAAATAGATAAGGCAAATAGTAGCATGCCAAGCGATCAGCAGTTTGACGTTAATTCTGACCTTATTTTTGAAACCATAATCGCTACCCATTCAGCAAGACCTCTTGCTGATGATGGAGTAGCGGGGCGAGCGAGCGAGGATGTTAATAGCTACATGCGGGATCATACAGACATTGATCTTGCAGAGAAACTTGCTACAGGGGAAAATCTTCCGCTGACGGTGGTACAAGAGATAGATCATCTTAGAGGCAGTCAGGGTTTCCCCGAAAGGACAATAGGACCAAATAATCCTTATTCGCCTCAGACGATAGATTGGAACGACGCTGTGAATCAAATATCCAGTTGGAGTGTTGCTGGAACGATTCAGCCGATTGACAGACGCTTTGAAGATTTAATCAGGAGGCACGCAAGTCAGCCGGATAGTCCTAAAAAACTAACAAGAGAAGAACTTTTAAGATATGAAAAATGGGGCAAAGCGAGGATCGTAGATCTTTCACGGCACATTGGGATAGATCCAAGCAATTTTCTGGAACATTTGAGAGGAAAACTTTTTGAAGGAGTGCCAAGCGCTCAAGAAAAATCAGACAGCTTAATAAGAACACTTTTCAAACGGGAACCCAGCGAAAGCGAATTTTTACCGGTTTCTCTTCCGTACAAATATCTAGCAACTTCAATAATGACTATCGAAAACCCTGGAAGAAGAAGGGTAGTTGAGGCAATGCTTGCAAAGCCAGGACGCTTCCTGGGTCTAGCAAGAGGGTATGGGTTGATTGCCAGCGGATGATGTTTGAATTTATCAACTCTTAAGTTCTATTGCAATACTCGTTTCAAAACTGATAAACTCTCCCAAATCATCTATGTCAAAACAACCTTTTTTTTCGATAGCTCTTCCAACATATAACAGAGCACAGGATTTAGGTGTTGCGATTCGATTTATTCTAGCTCAAACATTCAAAGACTTTGAAATAGTAATTTCTGATAATGCATCGACTGATAAAACAAAAGAAGTAGTTCGCTCCTTCAATGACCCAAGGATAAAATATTTTCGAACCAAAAAAAATACGGAAGTCATGCCAAACGTGAGAAGAGCGATTAAGCTTTCTAAGGGAAAATATATCTTTCTGCACGGTGATGATGATTTTATTTTTGAAAAACCAGCACTTAAAGAGGTTCACGGTATAATCACTAAAAATAGAGTGGGATT
>CAZSXQ010000003.1:28736-33289 GCA_964611415.1 uncultured Gammaproteobacteria bacterium | reverse complement strand
AAAAATACGAACCTTATGGTTATAAAACGGATTTAAATCGGGGTTTAGCTCAACAAGTGGGGTAGGTTGACTCATCTCTGGATTTAAATAATCAGCAATTGCGCCTTTTCCTTCAAAAATATTTAAATCATTTATTTTCATAAAATTTTTATTTCGACATTATTTTTTTAGCCTCTAATAAGAGTCTTCTATGTTTTCGTTCAACGTCGTTTTTATTACTAAATATTCCAATATAAAAACTTGCAGGAATTCCATTATAATAAGGTGCACCACTGCTGATGCCTGCAGGTTTACGCGTAAGAGGAATAACTTCAGATGTAACTATATTACTCTTTTTGACCAATTCTTTCAGGTTATTGAAGTCGAAACTATCTGGAAGGTTGGATAATGTAGTTGAAATATAGTTTTTATAATTTAAGTTAATCGCTATTCGTTTAATAGGGGGAATAAAAGATTCTCGTTCATTTATCTCACCTAGGATTGCAACAATTAGTTTATCTTCGAAGTATGCCACCGAAATTTTTTCTGGTAATAAGCCCACCTTTTCTAAAAGAAACATATAATTTCTATACTTTTCTTTAGTCATTTCAACAATAAATAAATCTACGCCTACCATTCCAAGGTAATTTCTTCTTCTCTGTCTGATTGCTGCATGAACAGCGATTTGCTGCATTAAATTTGGAAAAGAAAGCTCAACAGAATCTTGCCGAGGTAAAAAATTCATACCTCCGATAGATTTAGAGGAATCTTCGGGATCCTTAATTTGCTTAACATAATCGCATATAGTAACTTTATCAGTAGCTTCTGATATAAAGTGAATAGATCCTTCTAGGAGGATATTGCCAAATTGTTTAACATCAGCCTCAAGCATGATCTCTGCATTGGTGTAAACATTTTTTTGATATTCTGTTTTTTTCATAAGCATACATTGCTCCTGATGTATTCTAGATACAACATCTGCAACATTTAATAAAGACTTTTCAGAGTTTTTAAGAGATACCGCTTCCATAAATTGTCCTGATCCAACATTGTTTCCGCATTTTACCCAAACCTTTTTAACTCCTAAGCTGATAAATTTTTGTGCGGCTTTAATAGTTTCTTGCCGGTTGCGAGTTATAATGCTTGGAGGCATAGGCAGTAAATCTGTCCTTTGATCAATCTTGCTATTTCCTTCATAAGAATTTATATTATCTTGATTGTGTACGAGCTTTCTTTTTTTAACTAAATATTTGGTTGAAGCATCGTTAAAAGTAGTTATTAGTAAGCTTCTGTAGGGGATTTGTTTGTAAGCTCCACTTTCTAGCAAAGCTTCGATTGGAGATGAATCCATGTCAGTTAGGTTAACTGGCAATACTTGATTATTGATATTAAAAATCTTAGCATACACACCGATACTAACTAGATAATCTATCCAGCCTGCATCTAAAGGAGGAGTAACTAATGTTAAATTTTTCTCGAACGCTAAATGTGGTAAAAACATGTGAAGATTTGCTGTTCCTGGGTTTTTAAGTTTTCCGTTAAGGATATACTTTCCGCTTGGGCTTCGTAGGTTGCCTCTATAATTATTTACTAGGTAAATCTTAGTATCTGGTCTTATTAGATGAGAATACGTGGCGTAGAAAGTCTTAAGTTTGTATGGGTCGTATTTTAGTTTGAAGCCATTTTTTTGGGCTAAAAGCGAAGCTTCCTTAGATATTTCTAAGTTTTTCATAGAATAATCTTCATCGTTTAAGTCTGTTTTATTTTTCATCTTTCCCAGAAATAGTCGTGTGTCCCTTTATTTGTAGTAAGAATTAAGTTTTTTGCAAGATCAAATTGATGTGATCTTGACTCAAAAAAATGCATCATATATCCGGCTGTATTAATGAAGCAAACTAAATCGCCTACTTCCGGTAGTCCTTTTAAGGTTATTTTTCTTTTAAGAATAACATCACGTTCTAGACAATAAGCTCCAACAAAATAAACACCCACTTTGCTTTTTTTCTTTCGTAAGTCCCAATTTATAACAATAGGATCAACGAGAAAATCTCTACTTGAGCTCATAAGTTGCGTCATGTTCATCTCAAGTCCGATTAGCCAATCATTGTTTGCGTCTTTTTTGCAAAATGCAACTCTAGCTAGGGTAATTCCGCATTGATCTAGGAGTGATCTTCCTGGTTCAAGCCGTAATTCTATGTCAGAGTCTATTAATTTCTGTCGTACTGATTTCGCTCCTTTTTTGTAATATAAAATTTTTTTAAGAAATTTTTGCTTATAATTTTTGTTAAAATAGGGGTAGTAATCCTTTTTACCCATAAGTTTTCCGTTAACATTCATAAAACCCAATCCGTTGTTAAGAAAAGTAATTGGTTGTCTTTTGTCTAAAACTGCCAGTTTAAGTTCTTTCTCGAAAGATTTCCATTGGGTTTCTGATTTGAGATAGCAAACTGGAAATCCACCACCAATGTCAATAAATTTTGTAAAAATGTTTTCTTTTTTAAGGTCTTCAGCAATCTTTATAAGGTACAATAGTGCCTCTGCCCTTTCCTTAACAGAGTATCCATTTAGGTGGAAATGAAATCCTGAAAATATAAGATTTGCAAACTCTCCATTATTAAATTTTTTGAATGCACTTCTTAAAATATCTATATCAAATCCAAATCTGCTATAAAGTTTATCGTTGTTGACGATAAAACCACTTACCCTAATACCAACCATTTGTTTTTTGCCATATTGTTGAGCAATCTTATTTACTAAAAAGAGCTCGTCATTATTATCGGCAATAATAAGAATGTCGTTCTCAACAGCGAGTCTTATTGTTTTTTCATCTTTAATAGCAGCCGTTAAAACAAGATCTTCATGTAAATAGTTAAGATCTAAGGTTTGTTTAAGCTCATTGAAGCTTGCGGTATCTACTCCTATTTTTATTTTTTTCGCTTGCCTAATATAGGCTATGCATTTATTTGGTTTCCTTGCAAATAATATTTTGTGTCGGATTTTAGATGAGGTTAGAACCTTATTAAACAATAATGCGTTATCGGATAATATTTCAGGATTATTTATATTAATCGGAGATCCAAATTTTTTGATTAATAACCTAAGAGCTTCCTTATCCTCAAAAATTTCTTTCATCCAATTTGAGAGGTTTGGTGTGAGATAAATGTTTTTATTAGTGTTTACGGTAGTTGTAGTTGACATACGAAAAAAATGTACATTTATATCAATTTAGATAGAGCAGGACAGTATTATAGTACAATTGATTAAAGAAAATCTACAAAAACCGGGATTATCTATCTTTGATCTAAATACGCTTATATCGAAATATGGATCTCATAAAATCTTTCTTCCCGACTCTCAAAAATAGTCAATTACAAGAAGTTGCAGAAGCTATTTGTCTTAATTGGCGAAAAAATCAAATACAAGTATAAGAAGCTTTTAGTACTAAGGTACGCGTTTATAATGAATAAGTATGAATAATGCTTTTATATAGTGCAATAGCCTTATTGATGTTTCCTATTTGAATATATTCGTTTTCCTTATGCATTACGGATTCGTGTCCGGGACCAAATGTAATTGCAGGAATACCTTCCCTGGTAAAACAACCACAATCATTTGTACTTTTGGCAGCCTGTGTTTTTATAGTAGGAATTACCTTTTGAAAGATTTTTACAATCTTTTCTTCTGGATTTACCTTTACGCAATCGGCTGGACTTTTTATCATTTCTACATCCACGTCTTTACCAACTGCCTTTTTAAACAGAGAATGAATATCTTTTTCAATCCCTGGGGTAACTCTTACGTCCCAGAATGAACTACATTTTCTTGGAATTTGATTAAGAGAAACTTCAAGACTATGAATACCGGTCAAAGTCAAAGTAGGATTACCCAATACTTTATCAAAAGCTCTACTCTTTAACTTAGTTTCCAAGGTCTTTATTTTTTTTATTGCTTGCATCATATTATAGATAGAATGCTGTTTTATCTTTTCTGGTCGCGAAGCATGTCCAGAATCTCCATGTGTTGTAACTTTAATGACAGCTCTGCTCCTATAGCCAAGTTCGATATATTCAAGATCGGTTGGTTCAGCTATGATTGCCGCAGCATCTTTATGTAGGGACTTGTAGTTTTTTAAAAAATATTTAACAAATGATTTTGAACCTTCTGAATTAACCTCTTCATCTATTGGAAAGACAAAGAATACATTTATCTGTGGTTTTTCATCATTTAATTCCAAGGCTAATCCAAGTAAAGCTGCTATACCAGCTTTATCATCGCTAGCACCCAAACCATATAGTTTTCCATCTTTGATAGAGCCGGATCCTTTTCCGAAAGGTGGAGAATTCCAGATATCTAAATCTCCTGGTTTTACAGTATCTAAATGTGCATTAAAAATTAAGCACTTTTTTGATCCAGATAAATATTTTATAACAATGTTTTTGTCTTGTTTTTCGACAGGCAAATTTTGCTTCAAGCAAAATTCATATAAATATTGAGCTAACTTTTCTTCCTCTCCTGAAATTGAAGGAATCTGAATAATATGAGATAGTATCTGAATTACATCTATATTTTTTTTA
>CAZSXQ010000003.1:0-28716 GCA_964611415.1 uncultured Gammaproteobacteria bacterium | reverse complement strand
GCTTTGATGCCCTTCCTCGATAATTTTTGACATATTATGAGTGATTATATGATAACTCGTCTCATTAATACACTCTCAAGTTCTAGAAACGATTGTCACCCCTAAGGTATGATTCACTTCCTGAGGCATAAAGTTAGGAGGAGAATAAGTTTTGTATGTAAATTGAGCTTAATATGTTCACATGCTATAATTCGCATCATGACTGGATCTATTGAAGACGGTTCTTCTGCCTCTGTAACGGCAAGCTATTATGATAAGCTAGCTCCGCTGTATGACCAGACATATTCTGATCCAATTTCCGGAGCAGAAAATCAGGCAGTAGCAGATGTATTAAGAGAAAATGCGGGCAGAAGAGTTCTGGATGTGGGTTGTGGTACAGGTATATTGTTGGATTTGGTGGACGTAGAAGACTACGTAGGTTTTGATATTTCTCAAGGAATGGTGGCAAGAGCTAAAAGTAAGCATCCCGGCAGAAATTTCTTCGTAGGAGATATGCACGATCTTACTTTTCCAGACAATAGCTTCGATACGATAGTGTGTCTCTTTGGAACTTTTTCGTATTCCCTTGCGCCAGACCAACTTTTTGGGGAATTATTACGCGTACTAGAGCCAGGCGGGAAGATGATCGTTATGCCTTCGAGTTTAAGAATGGAAAAACGATTAAAAATGGGTATTTCACATAGTACGACCGACGCGGAAACGGTGCGGAAAATCCATTATACTGAAGAAATGTTAAGGCAAGTATTCGGAACACTTGATGGCTTACGGATTAGAGGCCTAAATTATTTCGCAAATACTATGGAAGAACTCAATAGAGACATGGAGACGCCGCCTTTAGACGAAATATTCTACAGAAAGCTTTTAGAGCGTGAGCGAAATTTAGGGGATCTTGTTCCAGCTGAATATGCGAGGCACATAGTTTTAATAGGTCAAAAACCCATTACGGGTGATACAGAATTGCCAGGTTAGAAATTATGCTTGTGTTCCCGGATCAAGGCCTCTTACTGCTTGGAGAAGATCAGTTTGTGAATTAACTTGAATAAAATTTACTTGGATTGAATCAGCTTCTTGCGAATAATCTTTATCATCAAACCAAAAAACATTCCTTGTACTTATGTCTCCAAATTCACCCTTAGCTAGGATTTCTGCAACCATTTCATGCTTTGGGCAAGGTCCTTCCCAAAGGCGAACATTAAATGCATGCGCATTAATCACATCCCACAAGCCAAACAGTCTCAGTGCTTCCATTACGGGTTCGGGAGGATTATCGCTGACTATTCCTATTACTCTTTCGCCATCTACGTCAGTTTCTTTCAAATAAACAAAAGCATCTTCAACGCCGGTTTTTAGTTTGAATACTTTCCCATCCGCTGTTCGCGTAACTGCATTTCCGTCTTGGGTTGAGAGTTCTGAGGGAACGCTTCCGATCCAATCATGTCCTTCAGATTCCCAAAGCGTTTCATCACAATCAAATAAGTATAATCTACGTTCTGTATTAGTCATTTGTTTAATTTCATCTCTAAGATAATCCTAGATCTTCCAAGATATCCGGTGGCCAGTTGCCAATGATATCATCTTTCTTGTCCCAAATTGGCCAATGAGTAAATGAAATGTTTGGCACGGAAGCATCTTGAACACTTTTTTTCCACCAGTCATATAAAAACTCTAGCGATGTTCTTGGTAGATCTTTCGCTGTCGGATCATTAACCTGTCCCATTCTGCTATGGATTGCGCCGGTATCTCGTGCTGCTTGTAAGGAAGTCCAGGACAACAATGAAGTTGCAATGTTTGGTAGTTCTGTTGAGAAAACGAGCCTTCCATGTTTTGATTGACGAGTGAATTCTTCAGGTCTATAACAAAAAGATCCCACATGGTCTTCTGCATAATCTCGCACAATATTCTGCATCACAGCTTGGCGTGGATTATTTTTGTCAAAAAACCATGAGCCACTTTCTAAATATGGAACATATGCTGGTATATGCGGATTTTCAGCAGTAAGATAAACAGCAGCTACTTTTCCCTGGTTTTTAATTCCTTCTTTTATTGCCTTCACTGTTGATCCGATTGAGCCTGTATCCAAAAAGATAGTAAGCGGAACAGTGCCATCCGCGATGATTCCAAGTTGTTCAATGTATTCCAGTGCTTCATCAGGAGAAATTCTTAGCTCAGATGTGTAATCAACATCTTCACGTCTCTCCGCGAGCGCTGCAGCAACAGCTCTATTGATAAAACCTTGATTTATGTTTGTTGGTTGAGCTTTTCTCGACTCATCATCCTCAGCGAGACCTTTTGCCGCAGCATAAAATACTCGTCCGTCTCTTAATACACAAAAAAAATTCCCTTGAGGAATAGCGCCTTGTCTCCAGAGACTTTGAACTTCATTTACGTACCCAACAACTATATTGTCGTAAAGTTCTGATTCAAATCTATAGCGTAGTCGTGCCATATTTCTTAGTTCATCTGGAGAAACTGTACTTGGTAACATCAATGATTGTGCTTCTTGCGCACGTAATCCTTCATTAAATTCATCAATACTAAGCATATCTTCACCTATGCATGGGTAATCTGTTGCGCCAGGAACCAATTTCTCTACTAGATGGTCAAGTTTTCTTTCAAACGCATCTCTTCTTTGTCCTCGAAGCTCCTGCGCCTCATGACCCGGAAGATTTCCTATTCCTGCAGTCCTGTGCGTAATTACGGAAAATAAACCACCATCTCTTGCAGCGTTGAGTTTCCATCCCTCAACTATGGCAAGACGCTGTAGCTGAGGCGTAGCAGAAAGTTGTCTTTCTCGCGCAAAAAACATTTCGTCAGTTGGTAAGCTTTGTTCAACCATATTTATATATAAAATTTAATATTAGTCATTGTTTCTATGTTTCCTACCTTGGTAACATAAATGAAAAATCGCCATATAATAATTCTGTGTAAGGGCCAAAACTATCCACCCCGTCCTCTCTAGCTATGGGAGCAATTTTTCCTCGGGCTGCTAAAACATGCCTAAGTAATAAATCAGGGCTTGATTGTACAGCATTATGTCCTGGGCGAATAGCTTTTAGCTTTCCTTCGGTCAATCTTAAAAGTTTTTCTAGGGAAGCAAAATAAGCTGTGGGATTTGAACCCGTCATATGAAGATATTCAGGTCCCGGATAAAGCGTATCTCCCGTAAATAATGCCCCTTCATTCTCTAGATAAAAGCAAGTACTTCCTGATGTATGTCCGGGAGTGTGAATTGCCCGGAGCCTATCGTTTCCTAAATCGATTACCTGGTCATCCTCCAGAGTCATAAGTACCGGAACACCTGGTACTGAAAACGTGTCTTTAGAGAAAGAGGCGGGAATTTCAACTCCAACAAAATTCTCAGCTTCAAATCCTACCATTTCTTCAGGTCTCCATCCGGTACTAGCTCTATCTTGTTCCGTAGGATCATCAAAAACTGCTACGTTAGGAAAATCCGAAGCACCTCCCATATGATCCCAGTGAGAATGAGAAAGTAATAATAACGGGGATTCTCCTGGGGGGATAACTAGTCTAATATCAGCAAGTCCCATGCCGGAATCTATTAGTACGCTTCTGGCTGATCCCTGCACGTAATAAGAAATTACGTCTTCCAGATGATGAGGCTCCCTAATTGCCCATAGGTTTTGGTTTATTTGGGTAACATCAAACCATTCGCTTGGGAAATAAAACTCCCGGGGAACTATTCTTCCATCTTCTTTAATCATATAGATATCACTTTCTTTCCAAAGGTAGGGTCATGCAGTGTGGTCCACCATTCCATCTTGCTAACTCATGACCGTCAAATAAAGCTACCTCCACTCCTAATTCTGCAAGAGATCTCCGACTTTCCGATGTATCTGCTTTATACATGATAACCTTGCCCGGACTATTAGCGAGTATATTTGCTCCTTGGAAACGGATCTCCGGAAAAGCTACCTCGGTTAAATGTTGGACCTGTTCTTGTAGGGTTGCTTTAGGTTCACCGCCCGCGAAAGCAAAAGAATAACCACGATCCTTAAGATAATTAACAAGTTTTTGGTCAGTTGGCTGTTCTTCTCCTGTACCCGCCTCATATACAGTTACTTTTCCTACGCCGTCCATCACCTTTTCCAGTCTAGTTACTTTGGCTTGATCCTCAGGAGAAAGATTTTCAAGTTTTATGCTTGCTAAAATAGCTGAAAGTGGATGTACTCCTTCGAATTCATCCTGGAAAAAATACGGAATTACAAGCGCTCTTTGGTTATCAACGAGATTAAAGACAGTATCTAAATGAAGAAACAAAAGGTTAAGAGGAGTAAATCCTTGGCTTTCAGTATCTTCATGCGCTGGTCCAGCTGGTAATCGGATACCTAAGACGTCCATATTTGTTCTTTTAGCTAATTTTTTTGCGGCTTCTACGCTGGATAAATTACCTACTCCCATAAGTAAAGTATGAGGGTCAAGAACGATCATATCTCCGCCTTGCATTTTTACCCCTTCTTTTTCGGCGTCAAAAATCACAGGATATTCTTTTAATTCAGGAGCATTTTCAAACATAAACCGTACAATCGAAGTTTCCGGACTTCTGCTTTCATCATCAAAAGCGGTAAGAGCGACTCCGTGCGGAAGCATTACGGCAAAGTCTCTCGTGTAGTACATCCATTGAAGCGGATGAGTGGTAAATACTTCCCTACCGGGTTGTCTGGGATAAAAAGTAAGATCATTGGCACCAATTAGATCATTTGCTGAAAGTTTTTGCCGTTCGCGTCTGCTTAACATTCTCAAGCGGGGAAATTTATCTTCTAGGAACCGATCGAATACGTCTGGGCCAGCTTCATTAATGGCACTATTAATTAAGTCATGAGTATATAAGACTGTGGAGCCGTCCTGCCGCAATAGACTTGTAAGTTCAGTATGCTGAAGGCTTGCTGCCTCACCAATAGTATCGCTTGTAAACCCTCCTAATGGGATATGGGGAGCAAAAAGTTGCACATGTCTTGATTCAGGACCAGGACTTTGAACCACAACTTTGGTTAGTTTGTGGTAGTCAGAAGGTATAAATAGCTCACCTGCCATATTACATTTTTTCCGGGGCTTGGATGCCCAATAAGTATAAGCCGTTTTTAATAACTTGTGCCGAAGCAGCAGCTAATCTCAACCTAGTATTTCTTATTATTGGATCCTTTTCTCCAAGCACATAGGCTTCTTTATAGAACCTACTGAATAGTTCTGCAGTTCTAAAAGTATAAGCTGCAATTACGCTTGGTTCATTGGTTTCGAGGGCTTTTGCTATTGCGTTTGGGAATTGAGCAAGCTGTTTAACTAATTCTGCCTCAATTGGTAAATCAAACTCAGGATTAACGCCGTAGTCTATTTCAATTTCCGAAGCATCTGCTTTCCTAAGCAGTGATCTTGCCCTAGCATGAGCGTATTGAATGTATGGCGCGCTATTTCCATCTAAGGATAATGCTTTATCCCAGTCGAATTTAATATTTCTTTCTCTTCCTTGTCCTAAATCCATATAAATTACTGCTCCGACTCCGACTTGGTGAGAAACTGTTTCAATTTCTTCAGGAGACATATCTCTGCCGGATTCTGTGACTTTTGTTCTCGCCCTAGTAATGGCCTCTCTTAAAACGTCTTCCAGGAAAATTACATTTCCTTTTCTCGTAGACATTTTTCCTTCTGGAAGTGAAATCATGCCAAAATAAGTGTGTTCAAGCTTAGGACCTTCTCCTTGGGCTAGTTCTCCAAATGCAGCAAATACTTCTCTAAAATATGCCTTTTGATCAGCACCTACTACATATAGAATTCTATCTGGATTAAACCATGCTGTTCTAGCGACAAGCGCCGCTAAATCCCGGGTAGAATACAAGCTGCTTCCGTCAGATTTTTGAATTACAAGTCTGTTAAGGCGAGTTTCTTCCGTAAATTCGACTGATACAGCTCCTTTGTCGTCTTTAGTGGCGATTCCTTTTCCTGTAAAAGTATTTACTACGTCAGGCAACATCGGTTCATAAAATGATTCACCAAGTAAGTATTCATACTCACTTCCAAGTAATTCATAGACTCTCATAAATTCAAGAAGGCTTTGCTCTGTCGCTTCCCTAAGTAGTTCTCTAGCAGCAGGATCCCCTTCCTCTAAGCGTCTAAACCATGCACGGCCTTCTTTTTCAAGTGTTGAAACAGCTAATCGTTTAAGTTCTTTGTCATCAAGATCGGGAAATTTAGATCTAAGTCTTTCTGTATCTTCCCTCTTCTCTCTTTCAACTTCATCATGTATTCTGACGTACATGCTGTACAGTCTCTGTACCGGTTCTGCATCAGGCATCGCTAAATCAATTTCTTCTCCCCAAAGTTCTTTAGCCCATCCCAGCATTCCAAATTGTGTCCCCCAATCTCCTAGATGATTATCGCGAATTGTGGTGTATCCACCGGCTTTATAAATTCTTGCAAGGGATTCTCCAATCACTGTTGAGCGCAAATGCCCGACGCTCATATATTTAGCCACATTTGGAGACGAAACATCTAGAACTACGACTTGTCCATTTCCAATGTTTTGATTTCCGTACTCATCCCCCATTACCTCAATTGACTCTAAAACCTCTTTTCCTAAAGAAGCAGGATCTGCTTCAAAGTTTACAAAGCCATTTGGTGTCGCTTCTGCTCCGATTGACCTAAGAGTTTGTTCTCTGCCTAATTGGTCTGCTATCCATGAAGCAATATTAGACGGGGTTTGTCCTAAGCTTTTTGCGAAAGGGTGAGTGGGTAGGGAAAAGTCGGCGCTAATGTTTGGAGGCGGAACGGTTAAAGTGATGTTTCCATCTACGAGCATACTTAATTGTAAAATAATCTCTCCTTGAATTCTATTCCATGGATAATCTTGAGGAAAAGGAAATCTCTCTAAGTCAGGGTAAGCAATTGGAATTTCACTTGGGGGAAGAAGTGGAACGTGAACTCCAAACAGCTCAAGAGGCGGACTTGTTGGATCTCCACCGTCTACCCTTCCTCGTTTTCCGTCTTCTATATCAGTCATAAATTAAGCGGCTCTCCTTAATTGCCCGGTCATGCAATGTGTTGCGCCAAATCCCCGAGTACTTTCTTTGAGAGGTATGCGGATAACCGTTTTTCCTGCCTCTGCTTCTAGTTGTCTTGCTACAGCTTCGCTTTCAGGTTTTCCTGTATCAGCAACTAATACTGTTTGATTATCTATTGCTAGAAAATTACATGCGAACTCCTGTTGTGCATCTTCAGCTACATGATAAACCGTATTTCTTTCTTCAAGAAAATCTACGAATGTCCCGGCATCTACCTCTTCTATTTCACCATGTACGTTTTCGGTAAGTATTTTAACTCTCCTGTTTCTTGCTTCTGTATCGCATACCACCATCTCAGTTCTACTGATTGGGTTAGAAAAAGTATCAAGATGCATGAATTGCTGAAGCTTATCTGGTGTCTTTTGGTCAATCATCACGTCTTCAACTATTGCAAATTCAAATCCTAATTCTTTAAGCTGAGGTTTTAATGTCTCATATATGAAATGAGCAGCACCTTTGGTAGTTCTAACACCAACTCCTACATAAACAATACCATTATGTACGTATGCATCTCCGCCTTCAAATGTCTCTCCGTCTGGCATTTCAATGCCTCTTGGAAGTCCAAGTTTTTCATAAAGCGTTTCGTAAAAAGGTACCTCTCTTTGTCTAATTGGTTCTGCCATTGAAGCGCTGAATCTAGTACCCAGTATTACATTCATTTGGTCGCGTGAATAAATAGAATTTCCTAAAGGCAGCGGAGGATTTATAGAAAGGAATTCATTTAAAGCGACTGCTCCGGGAAGTCCGTATCTCTCTATATCCATATTAATTAGTGTTGTAATGGGTTCTACGTATGAATAAAAATGCTTGAGTCCTCCTGCCGGTAATTTATTTCCATTATCTAATTCTTCACCAAGATCATTTCCGTCATGATCGTAATAATGTTCATAAATAGATTGTGCCCGTCCGAGAAGCTCATCTATTAATTGTTCTTTTGTTACTCCTTCTACGGGCGGTAAGCTCTGTTCCAGAAGATCTCTCATTAAGTGTATTCTAACGCCACTACTTTCAAGTGCTGATTGGAAGCCTTCAGCCTCACTTCTGGCCACTACAACATCCATTTCATCATAAAATAGTGAAACTCTTTTTGGATAAATTTGCGCTAAAACTGCTTCTGCGCCAACTGGTCCCCAAATTGCAGCTCTAGTTAGTCTGTCATTTTCATCATAAATTCCCAGCTCGCTTGGTCTTACTAATTCATGAGCATGTGGAGCTGGCGGTATTCCGCCGTCTGGAGAGGCAAATCTTAAAGGGCCTAAATTCTCAATCATATTTTAGCTATAAGCCTCATATATACTCCTAAATTAATTTCGTGTCAAGTTCGCATTGACTAGATTTGACTTTTGAAAGACAAGTACTATAATACCACGCATGAGCGCAGACACCACTATAGGAAAAAATGATTTGACTCCAATCGCACAGAAAATTTTATTGCCTGGCGAATTTTTAAATACCCCTGAGCAAGAATTTTCAAGAGACATGATGGGCCTAGCTCGTGCTTACGCTCCATATCTAGGCCTTGATCTAGACCGTGATATTGTGCCAAATCTATCGGATAGTGATTGGTGGGAAGCTGACTATGGAGTAAGCGTTGTTGATGGGAAAGAGATCGGGATGAGCATGAAGGATGCGTTCCGGTGCTTGGTTGATGTCCCCCGTACTTATCAGTTAGCGCAGGGCATAGCCCAAGAAGTGACTCATTTAAGATCAAGAAAAAGAACCGTAATAGGAATAGATGCAGGCACTGGGACAGGAATACTTGCAATGCTTATGGTTGCTAGCGGTATAGATAAGGTCTATGCGATAGAGATTAATGATCAGACACATGATGCAACACAAGACTTTTTAACTAGATTGGGACTAAGTGAAAGAATTGTTCTTTTGAAAGGCGATGCTACTCAGATAGTTATAGATCAACTAGGTGAAGATCGAGCGGATATATTGGTCTCGGAAAATTTATCCTCAGGGCTAATGGATGAACCCCAGTACGCAATAATTAACCATCTGTCTTCCTATCTTTCGCCTGATGCAGCTATCGTACCCTTTCAGGGTCAACTATCTGTTTCTTTAAGTAGCGCAGATTGGGAAGGAGTGACTCCGGGAAAACAGGAAATAGCAGAACGTAGGCTAAGAAGAAGTGAGAGGGTCGCAGATCCAGTACAGTATGCAGTAGTAGAGTCCAGGCCTGGGATGAATGTACCTATTATAAGGAATCGCGTAGCAGTTCCTACGGATTATAAGGGATTAATAAATACGCTTCTTATTCATACAAGGTTTCAGGTAAATAAATCGGGCACACAGTTTCATCTTGAACCGGATTCCGCCGATTTTCTGGGAAAAACAAATGCATTTAAACTAGAGACAGGTGTGTATGCAGAAGATGGTCATGTTGTGGTTGATATAGAATATGAAGCTGGAAGAAGGGCAGGAGAATTGGTTATGAGCGGAGAAGGAAATGTAATTATCCTAAGTGATCCTTATCTTGCACAAGCCTCTGGATCTTAATTAGAACGTTAGACACAATTGTCTATGTAAATATTGCTATGTTATACTCCTAAGATCAAATGAAAATTGCAGTTTTAGGAGGAAGATTTGATCCTATCCACACAGGCCATTTATTAATAGCCCGTCAGGTCTTAGAATTTGACCCTAGTATTGATAAAGTTGTTTTTGTGCCAGCCTATGAACACCAATGGAAGCCAATAGCTGCAAGTCCCGAGCATCGGATGAAGATGATTAAATCAATTCTGGAAGACAAAATGGAGACTTCTGATCTTGAGATAAAAAGAAAAGGAGTTAGCTATTCAATTGACACAATAAAGGCTATTAAAAAAGAAACGGGAGCGCAAATTTATTGGGTAGTTGGGTCTGATAACGTCAGGGAATTTAACCGTTGGAAAAATTCAGAGGAATTAATAAAAGAAGCCACATTTCTGGTTTTTCCAAGAGATCCGTACAAGCTTCCGGAAAATTTGCCTGAAGGATTTAAATTGGTTCAATCCCCTACTCTCCAAGTGGCAAATTTTTCCTCGACTGTTATTAGAGGAAGAATTAAAGAAGGAAAAACTATAAAATATTTAGTATCGGAGAAAGTAGAAAAATATATAAAAGAAAATAATTTATATGTTTAGTAATTTACTTGAAATAAATTCTGCGGAAGAAGAGAAGAAAATCGTCCAGTTTTTAAAGACTGTTTTCGCCGAGCAGAAAATTGAGAAAGCTGTAGTAGGAATTTCAGGAGGTGTGGATTCAGCAACAAGTTTGACTCTAATCTCAAAAGTTCTTCCTAGGGAGAACATAATTGCCATTCACCTCCCCTACTTTGATAATACGGATTCTGATGTTGATGCTCTTTCAAAATCGTTGGGAATTAGCATTGAAAATATTTCGATTAAAGAAATGACGGATAAATTAACCGCTGAATTAAATATTCCGCAAGATGATCAAGTCCGCCGTGGGAATGTTATGGCACGCGTTCGCATGATTGCTCTTTATGATATTGCAAAGAAAAATAATGCTTTGGTAGTTGGTACTGAAAACAGGTCAGAATTTCAATTAGGTTATTTCACCAGATTTGGAGATGAGGCCTCAGACATTGAGCCTCTCCAGCATCTTTATAAAACTCAGTTAATTGAACTTGCAAAACATCTTGGTTTACCGGATTCAATAATAAACAATCCCCCCTCAGCAAATCTTTGGGAAAATCAAACAGACGAAGGAGAGTTTGGATTTACCTATCAAGAAGCAGATCCTGTTTTGTACCTATATTTTGATAAGAAAAATCCTTTATGGACGATTGAATCTATGAATCCTGGGGCCAAAAAGATTATAGAATTCGCAGAAAAAAATCAATTCAAGCACCGCGTGCCCTATCATCTCTAGTTTGATAAAAGATATTCCAGTGTTCCCTTGTCGAATTTTCCGCGAGTTTTAATTATATTTTCATTGTTTTCTATTTCTTTATTTCCCACATAAATAAATCTGGCTTTGTGGCCCTTTCTTATCAAGTATTTAAACATTTCTAAATCCCCGGGGCTATCTCCAAATGTTTCAAATTCTTCAGGTTCTGTTTCGCCTAGCATTTTAAGGAATCTCTCTACTCCAAGGTCTTTTCCCACATGAGGATTTTGAATGTCTGTAGCTATAATACTCGGATCTATTTTTAAATTACTTAGTCCAAGGTGTTCAAGAATTTTTTTCATTTCTTCTACTAAGTTTTTTTGCTCCTCATGAAACTTAGAGAGATTCGCTCCCTTTTTAAATTCCGTAGAAATCATAGTTTTTTTAGTTTCGTCAAAAAACATAGTATCTAGGTATTTATCTGTAATTAAATCTCTAACTTTTTGTATTAATTCACTTGGGACAGAAATTCCTTCATCAACATTATTTTCCATCTTGCCATTTTTATAATCTCCCCAAGTTCCTCCTTTTTCTCCAACAAAATAAACGTTTTGCAGTAACTCCTTGTTTAAAAGCTCTTGTTCTAAAGGTTTTAACACCTCGTTGATTACGAAATCCAAAGATCTGCCAGTATTTAACCCTATAATTTCCCCTGCCTCAAGTCTTTTTATGATTTCTGTAATAATTTGAGGTTCTACTATTTTCTTTTCCGCGGGACTTGTTAAAACTCCATCTACGTCAAACAACCAAGCTTTCATTAGACTATTATAGCAGGTCTGAGGCTAGTAAAGGATTTTGGGGTGGATGACGGGGATCGAACCCGCGGCCACCTGGACCACAACCAGGAGCTCTACCACTGAGCTACATCCACCAAGTGAAACAATTATACCAGAGAGCTATTCTAGCTACAATCACCAGTCCTATAGTTTATTTTTAGCCTCATTTCTGTTATAATCTCGCGATGCCAGAACGCGAAGATCAACAAAGTCCTGAGGCAAGAGAATTTCAGGTAACCCCTATTGTTTACATGATATTTATTAGAAATGGTTCGATTCTTCTTTTAGAAAGAGGCAGAGGTAAATATGATGGGTATCATAGTCTGCCTGCTGGTCATATGGATAAAGGTGAAACAGCACAGCAAACAGCTGTGAGAGAAAGTCGTGAGGAATTAGGAATTGAAGTTGATCCAGCAGCGGTGAGTTTTGCTCACTTGTCACATGTAAAAGATCCAGATGGACAGAGATTTATTGTCTCAATGAGAATTGGGTCTTGGGTTGGAGAACCGGTCAACAATGAACCGCATAAGCATAGGTCTATTGGATGGTATCCACTCGATCAGCTTCCAGAAGACATGATTCCGCATGCAAGAGCTACGGTTGATAATATAGTAAACGGAGTCCAATTTGAAGAACGGGGTTGGAATGATGAACCTTTCCAATTGTAGCAGCAAAACCATCCCCGTCATCCACCCATTCGACAGATTCGGCAAGCTCACTGCAAGCAAGCTCAGGGTTTGCTGACTCATTTTGTATGTCTTGAAATCCCCATAATCAAGTTGTATTCTTTAGTTATGTTAACGAAGACAGATTTAGATCAATTAGGAAAAGTTGTTCGAAAAATTGTTCGTGAGGAAGTAGAGGCGGAAGTTTCTGATTCAAAAAACTCCCTCGGAGCCCAGGTAACAATGACTAAGTTAGAGCTTAAGCAAAAAATCAATGATCTTGACGATAGAATAAAAAATACAGAGATAAAACTAAATGGAATAGGAAAAGACATGAAAGATGTTAAGAAGAGAGTAATAAAAACTGAGAAAACTGTTGATATTATGATTGATTTATTTGATAAGGAAATTGTAAAAACACAAAAAAGAGTTACTAGGATTGAAGACCATCTCCGAATCTAAACTTTCAGAACCATCCCCGCCATCCACCCAGTTTCGATTAGACTGATTTAGCAGTCTAAATGGTTTTTTCTACTTCTTCTGGTTGAATTATCGTTACTCCGACACCTGGTTCAAGGTCTCCTACCTGAATAACTCTAGTAAGAATTCCTCTTCTTGAAAGTGCTTTTCCATCTTCTTGAGGAATTGTTAATGCGCGCATCATTCCCTGGGCTCCATTATGTGCTTCCAGTCTAACGCAAGGAAAGGCAGGTTCAACCACTTCCAGTTCAACACCTGAATCGAATACTACTCTAGCACCAGCTTTAATATCTGAAAGATCTCCCATACCAGACACAAGAATTTGTTCATTGAAATTTCCGGGTTGCATATCGATTCCAAATCTCTCACTCATTTCTCTTCTTTCTTCATCCGCTACAATACTTATTGGCCTATCATTTGGCTTAAGTGTTCCTGGATTGGTAAAGCTAGGTCTAAGCGGGCCTGAGTGAGCGTCTCCGGGTATTCCAAGCTCTTCTATTCTGATGCTTTGCTGAGGATAAGTAGGATATCCATGATCCGGGCTCATACAGACTGCAACAATGCTACCTTTTAATTCATTGCCCATATTTGCTGAGAGTATAGCATATCTCTTTGTTTAATAACTTGTTCTAAGAACTCATCTTTAACCAAGAAGTGAAAATTTGGTAAAATAAATATATGCCGGCAATTTATTTTGAAACAAGATTATTTAAAATTAAAGATTGGACTATTTTAAGACTTCCTGAAGAAGTAAGCGCAGAGCTTCCATCCCGTGGTATGACCATGGTTAAAGGCACTTTAAACGGTGTCCCTTTTAAAACCTTACTTGAACCAGATGGGAAATATGGACCAAGAATAAAACCTAGCCATTGGTTTAGGCCTGACAAAAAGTTACTGGATGATGCTCACGCCACGGCAGGAGATGCTGTAGAGGTTTCACTTGAACCAACCAAAGATTGGGTAGAGCCGGAAGTGCCCGAAGACGTAAAAAAAGCACTCTCATCTTCCCCTAAAGCGCAGGATTTATGGGGCGATATTACTCTGATAGCTCGCTGGGATTGGGTTCGCTGGATACGCGCTGTCAAAACACCCCAAACCCGCCAGAAACATATAGAAGTAGCGCTTGATAAGCTCAACAAAGGAATGAGACGCCCCTGCTGTTTTAACCGTAATCTATGTAGTGAACCCTACGTATCGCATAATTGGGTACTCCTTGAGCCGACGCAAGCCTTGTAGTTGAAGACAGATGTAATGTGTTCGATCATCGTTCGGTATGCACCCCAAGAAATTTAGCCTTGGAAATCCTCGAACCATAACGAATCTTAGAACTTTTGCTTTCTGATAATTATTGTGGAATTGGAAATATTGGAGTTTTTCCTGTTGTGAGATTTTCATATACTTCTTGGTTTACCGCTAAGTAATTTAAGTTTTTGTAGTCAAAAGTATCCTTGCCAATATTTCTCACTATTCCACCGGCTTCCTGGACAAGCAATTGTCCCGGAGCAAAGTCATAGTCTTTTCCCCAAGGATCAAGTCCAATTCTTCCTTCAACCTTTCCAGAGGCAGCTAGGGTGAAATGAATGCCGGATGGATATCCCCTCAAGGGAAGGCATACTCTATCAAGCTCTAGATATTTGGAAAGATTTTTCTTAGTATCTATATTTATTTCAACATAAATTAATGCGTTTTTTAGTCCTCGCTGGCTGACTCTTATCTTACGCTTATTGCTAAATGCGCCTTTACCCTTTTGAGCATAATACATAGAGTCTGTGACAAAGTCGTAAATAATAGAGAATGTGATTTTCCCCTCTTCAATAAGAGCAAGCATATTTGTGCAGCCCCAAACGCCACGTCTAAAAAACTCTGTTCCGTCAATTGGATCTATTAGCCAAAACCGGTCAGAATTTCCCAGGGTACCCAACTCTTCACCTTTAAAACCGATTGAACGATCTAAAGCCCGTAGCTCTCTTCGAATAAACTCCTCAGTTCTAATATCAAGTTCAGTTACTGAGTCGGTGACTGAATTTGTTTTATATCGGATAGCTTTTGTATTACCAAAATGAGGAATGAGGTTTTTGCCAGATTGGTAGATTATGTCAATAACTTTTTCAGGTGAAAATGAAGGCTTTGGCATGAGCAGATTATATCAGGAAACGAGATAGACTTTACCGCATTTGCTATAATTTATGTATGAGTGAACAACAAGACGGGTCAAATCCTCCGCCGGACGAAGCTTTTTATGGCCCGAAGATTTATTTAGGCGGAAGAGTATTCAGGAGAAAGACTCTTGGTTTCTCAAAATCAGTTTCGGAAGAGCGTAGGGAGGGAGAGATTGAAAATCCTCATTGGTGGGATATCCGCGATTCCTCGCTGGATGGAATGTTTGATAAAAGTTCATATCAAAGGACGTTTGAATTGGTAGTTCCTCCCAATCAGCCTCTGGTACGAAGATACATAGAATCTACATTGAATGACAGAAAAGGAAGCGCAATCGGTATTGAGCTAGGAGGCCCGGGAAGTAAATTATTTTCCGGTTTTCCAAGAGGATTTTTTGAAAGAACACTGGGCGTTACGCTTAAAGATAGAAGGAATCCCAAAAGAACGCTCCGGGATGATCTGTCCCATCACTTCGTAAGAGAAGCAAATCTTTTGGATGATGAGAGCACTAGGGTAATTAAAAAATGGTTAAATGGAAGAAAAGCAGATGTTATTTTTGAAAGAATGGCAGGAGCTTTGAGTTATGGAGGCACTCCTGTGGATCCTCATTTTGTTTTAAGAAGAGTATCGGAGTGGTATCAGATGCTTTCCGAAGGCGGGTTAATGTTTTTACAAATTCCGGAAAAGATGAGGCCCATAATGCCTATGGTTATGGAGAGACTTTCACGAGTGTCTGAGCTTGAAGTAAGATACGATTCTAGAGCTTCAGAAAGACCTTCACAAATAGATCACGTGCATCATGCAATAAGTATTCATAAATTACCTGGAGCGCCGGATACAATTCCTCTGCTAGATCCTAGAAAAATCCGGGAGCTTTATGCGCCAATGGCTTCATCTGATCCTTCTATATAATTTTTAATGCTGGCTTTTAGATTTTCCAGACTTTTTTCATCATAAATCGAGGAGACAAGGACGGGTTTTCCTAATTTCTTTAACACCCCTACTTTTTTATTTAGCTCTTCTTTTGAGACTAAGTCCGTTTTAGTAATAAGAATGATCTCAGGTTTTTCCAAAAGTAGTGAGTTATATTTCTCAAATTCGGTTCTTACAGTTTTATATGTTTTTAAGGGGTTGGTTTCTCTGACATCTATGCAGTGAAGTATAAGTCTGGTTTTTTCTATATGTTTTAAAAATTTAATTCCTAGACCTTTACCGCTTGACGCTCCCTCAATTAGCCCCGGAATGTCGGCTATCATGTGCGGACCAAACATGCCTACATTGGGTTCTATTGTCGTGAAAGGAAAATCACCAATTTTAGGGTGAGCATTGGTGAGCACTGCCAATAAGCTGCTTTTTCCGGCATTTGGAAGACCAACAAATCCTATATCTGCGATGAATTTAAGTTCTAAGCTTAATATTTTATCCTCTCCCTGTTCCCCATCCTCAGCATATTTCGGAGTTTGGTTAGTGGCAGACTTAAATTCATTATTTCCGCGTCCTCCCTTTCCTCCTTTTGCAATTAAAACCTGATTTTCATCGGTTATCTCAATTGTCTCCCCGGTTTTGGTATTAGCTACCTGTGTTCCCAGAGGTAAAAGTATGACTGTGTGTTTGGCGTTTTTTCCGAAAAGATTACTTCCCCCTCCGGGCACTCCGTCTTCAGCTTTTATTTTCTTTTTGAATCTAAACTCTCCAAGATCACTTACGTTAGTTGTGCCCTGAAAATAAATATCTCCCCCGTTACCGCCATTGCCTCCGTCGGGTCCCCCTCTGGCTTTTTGGCCGTTACGCAAAAAAGAAACAGCACCGTTACCGCCGTTTCCTGCTTTAATTTGAAGAGTAATACTGTCTACCAACATAATTTACATTTTACTACGTGGGGAATATTTAACAAAGACTTAAGTTCTGTCCGGTATCTTATTTTTTTACGACAGATTCTAGTAGAAGGACTGATCCCTTATCCCATTTGGAAATATTATTGTCGTCACGTTTTATAAGTTCATTATCAAGCGAGATACCAAGTATTTCCTCAAGCGTTTTTCTGTCAACAAATCTAACTCTTCCTTTTGCGTTAACATTTACAGTTTCTCCAAGGCCTAATTCTTTAGGAGATATTTCCGGAAGTAATTTGAAGTCATTTTTACTTATAACCAGAAGCTGTTCTGTTCTTCCTCCGCCAAGCATTCCTCCGCCAATTCTTACTGAAAGAGTAAAGGCTCTTTTAGTAACCCAGTCATTGATTTCAGCTTCAGTTTCAATGTTTAAGCTCTCGTATACGAGCGGGTCGTTGTTTATGTCAGCTATAGAAACCAATCTTTTTTGAATAATTGCTTCTTCTACTTTGTTAACTGCTTGTTTGGGAGTTTTTGGAGACTGAAACCCTCTAGCCACAAGAAATATAGCTATGATAACAGCAATTACTGCAAAAATAATGATTCCAAGAATGGTTTTTGAACCCATAGTAGTACATATTATAGGCTATTCTATGTAAAAAAGCAAACACTCTTCTGTCATTTGTAATTTGCTACAATAAAATCATGCTTGGGAAGCCTAAGAGTATTCAGAATATTTATCTTCTTTTAATTTTGGGAAATACGCTGGCTACCTCTTTCATCTGGGGAATAAATACAATATTTTTACTGGACGCAGGCCTTTCAAATTTTCAGGCTTTTGCAGCTAATGCATTTTTTACGCTTGGACAAGTTATATTTGAAGTGCCTACTGGAATAATAGCCGATACTTTTGGCAGAAGAACTTCATACATGTTAGGTTCACTTACTCTGGCAGTTTCCACCTTTCTTTATCTATTTATGTGGCAAATTCATGGTCCTTTTTGGGGCTGGGCCGTGTCTTCGATATTGCTTGGTCTCGGCTATACTTTCTTTTCCGGCGCTACGGAAGCTTGGCTTGTAGATGCGCTTAAGGCAACAAATTTTAAAGGGCATTTGGAAAGTGTTTTTGCAAAAGGACAAGTTGTCGGAGGCATCGCCATGCTTACGGGTTCGATTGCTGGTGGATTTATCGCTCAGTATTCAAACTTAGGCGTTCCCTATGTTCTCCGCGGTTTGTTTTTACTTATTAATTTCGCTACAGCGCTATTTTTAATGCGCGATTTAGGATTTAGCCCTAAAAAGGCCAAACACCCTTTGAACGAAATGAGAATAATATTAAATAAGTCAATTGACCATGGATTAAAAAATCCCCCTGTCCGCTGGGTTATGCTTGCGGCTCCTTTTACCACGGGAGTTAGTTTTTATATTTTCTATGCGCTGCAGCCTTATCTACTCGAGATGTATGGAGATGAAAAAGCATATGGCGTAGCAGGAATTGCAGCTGCAATCGTGGCAGTTTCTAACATTGCCGGAGGAATTCTAGCGTCGCGTCTCAGAAAATTATTTAGCAGGCGTACAACTGCTCTGATCCTTGGAATTTTCTTCACAGGGTTAATTTTGGTCTTTGTTTCTTTTATACACAGCTTCTTATTAGCTCTTTTTCTTATTTTCCTCTGGGGACTGATTTTTGCAGCTCTTTTCCCAATCAGACAAGCATATTTAAATGGATTAATTCCTTCAGAACAGCGTGCTACGGTATTATCTTTTGATTCCCTGCTGGGTTCTTCAGGAGGGATAGTAGTTCAGCCGGTATTAGGAAAATCGGCAGATGTTTACGGATACCCTGCTTCTTATGCGATAGCTTCACTCTTCCAATTCGCAGCACTCCCCTTCATATTTCTTGCCCGCAGGGAAAAAACTAAAGCGGACTTTATTGAAAAGAAATAGGACTTTTAGGAAATAGGTTCAGGTGGAGGAGTTGAATATCCAAAAGACATAAAACCTCCTATTAATGAAATTTGCTGGTAATAGGTGGCGTGGGTATCAGGATTTTCGAAGGTTCTGTATTTTATATCCGGGTCATTTTCTGCAGATTCCCATGGAAGCGCTTTCATTGTCTCCGGAATCAAGAAATATTGATCTCCGAGCGCTTCTAATTCTTGTTCTGGAATAGAGCCTGCATCGGGAAGGTCTAGATCTGATTTATAACCTGACAAGGTTCTGTCTTTAGCTAATTGTAAAGTCACAATGATTGTTGGATCAAAATAGTTAAAGCCGTCAGGATTAATCAAATCTACTTCAACACTGGGAAAAGTTATATCAGCTTCCAGTTCCTGGGAGTAATAGCTTACAGTGTGCCTATTTGTATAAAGGAGATCGTTTCTGGTAGATTCCGGTGTTAGGATAAGGTACGAATAAGGATCCATTTCAATCCTGTTATCAAATAAATTCCAAAAATCCGGTTCTAAATTTCTATTTACCAACTTGCTTATGGCGTTTTTAGTATGTTCTATGTCAGTTTGTTCTATTGGAGAAGACTCTTGAGCTTGCTCAAAAACTGTAACTGTAAGAGGATCTTTGTGCCAGCCATAACTAGTATTCGCTTTCCATTCAATAGGTGGTTCGTTTTGAGGCGTTACGGGAGACGGTTGTCCGCTTAAAGCTCTTGATAATTCTCCTGTCGCAAGACCAAGCCTAATAGCTTCTCCTAGCATAGGAAATTATTGTAGCCGATTAGAGGTTTAAGTCAAGCAGAAAATTATTTTTTCACTTTATAGTGAAGCTCAATTATCTTTCCATTCTTAAAACCAAAAGAGGATTTTATTGAAAAAAATAGTCAGGAGTTTTCGTAAAGTTCAATTAAGATTCCGTTGCAATCTTTGAAGAAAATATATTTTCCTCCAAATGCGGCTTTGTCTATCTCTGTAACAAACTTAACGCCTTTTTCTTTAAGATCTACGATTGCTTCACCAAAATTTTCTGTTTCCAAACAGAGGTGTTTTATTCCCACTGTATGGAGGTCATCCGTTAGGCTTTTTCGATAATCCGGCAGTGGTTTTGTTTCGCTCCCGAAATTAAACAACTCAAGTTTGACTTCACCTAACTCAAGAAGAACAAACTCCATCTCTTTCGATTTATGGTTATGGATGATTTTGAATCCTAGCTTTTCTTTATACCATTGAACAGATTCTGCAAGATTATTTACGCTAAATGCGACATGGTGTAGTTTAAAACTCATGCTAAAAATTAAAGGCTTCTGTTCCCTCTTCTCCGTAAAGTTCCTCATTGAACCATTTAATTTCACTAGGTTTAATTATAAAAACTCTATCTTTCCATTTTCCGCTGTTAATATTTTTAAAAAACTTATCTGCTATTTCTTCATTTGAATGACTCCAGACCGCGAGAGCTATCTTCAAATTTTCCTCAGAAACTTGTTCGATTTTTCCTTTAAGCTGAACGCCGCTTTTATGCTTGGTCTCAAACATCTTCTGATTAGTGTCTGTTATTACGCAGGCAACATTTGGATTTTTTAGAAAATTAACTGCGTGTTCTGAAGATGGAGAAGTTACGATAAAAAGATTAAAGTCTTTGTCGATTCCATAATAAAGCGTAGAAGCAGTTGGTCCATTTGTCGCAAGAATCATCAGGTCTCTATTTTTAAGATATTCTAAAAGCCGTTTTTTATTATTCATGAGGCAATTATACCAGAAGGGTTATCTTAGGGGTTTAAAAAATGTGATAAGTCTTTTGGTAAATTCTAAATGTTCATAAATTTTAATTGCTTTCGTGTTTTCAAGATGAGTATCTAGCGTAATGTGAGTGCATCCAGCTTTCTGGAATTTCTCAACCAACATATCGAATAACTTTTTTCCCACTCCCTTGTCTTGATACGTTGGTTTTACAAACCATAACTCCACGTACCCTTCTTTATTATAAACTCGGTAATTTTTCTTTTTTATCTCTCCTGCTATAAATCCTTTAAGTGAGCCATTTTCATCTGCAACAAAAGAAGCATATTCTGGTTGTGATACATATCTTTCAGCAGCTTTTTCTGCTGCTTTATCCAAATCGCTAAATTCGCGTACTTGTTGTTGTTTTTTCGAGAGGTAATCGTCTGAGGTTTCAAGTTCTATGATTAATTTTGCCAGTTCTTTTTTGTCGTTGGAATTAGTTTTTCTAATCTTCATGAGGCAATTATAGCAGATTGTTTTTGAGGAATTAGATTATGCCTTGGGCTCTTTTTCTTCTGGCTTCTATCTCATCCAGAATCGTTTTTCTGATTCGTATGCTTTGAGGAGTGACTTCTACCAATTCATCATCCGCAATGTATTCGATAGCGTTTTCCAGATCCATAATCTTTGGGGTTTTAAAGTATTCAGATACTCCATCTCCTTTTGACCTATGGTTGGTTAGCTGTTTTGTTTTACAGGCATTAACGCTTATGTCTTCAATTCTTGAGTTTTGTCCAATAACCTGACCCTTATATACGTTAACTGCAGGGCCTATAAATAACTGTCCGCGGTCCTGAATATTCGTTAAGCTATAGAGATTGGTTACTCCTGATTCATGAGCTATTAGAGAGCCTTGTTCTCTCTCGTGTTTGTACCCGTTATCCTCTGCAAATTCAAAAAAAGATGTGTTTATGATTCCTAACCCTCTAGTGTCTGTAATAAATTCACTTCTGTAGCCAAAAAAACCTTTTGTTGAAATAATAAATTCAAGGTAGGTGATTCCGTTTTCAGAGCTCATATCCTTAAGTTCTCCCCGGCGGGATCCCATTTTTTGAATTACAGTGCCTGACAATTCATCAGGGACTTCTATAAAAATCCTTTCATATGGAATTAAATTCTTTCCGTCAACTAACTTATTTATTACTTGCGGACGTGCTACTTGGAATTCATATCCTTCTCTTCTCATTCTTTCAATAAGAATTGCTAAGTGAAGCTCTCCTCTGCCGGATACGGTCCAGGTTCCATTAGCGTCATCTTCTACGTGTAGCGCCATGTCTGTTTCAAGCTCTTTGTAAAGTCTGTCTCTAATTTGACGGGAGGTTTTAAATTCGCCTTCTTTTCCTCCGAAAGGAGAGTTATTTACCATAAAGGTCATTTTTATAGTAGGCTCATCAACGTCAAGAATTGGTAAGGCAATTGGAGTTATTGGGTCAGAAACGGTTTCTCCAATAATTGGTTCTTTCATGCCTGAAATTGCCACGATGTCCCCGGCCAGTGCTTCCGGAGCGTCAATTCTTTCTAGTCCTTCAAAAGTCATAAGGGAAGTGAGTCTGGTTTTAATTATTTCATTGGCTTTAGTAATTTGTGCGATTTCCTGACCGCTTTTTAGAGTTCCATTGTAAATTCTGCCGATTGCAATTCTTCCTTTGTGAGAATCAGATGAAAGGGTTGTAATTAACATTTGCAAGGGTTTTTCGCTGTCTACTTTGGGAGCAGGAATTTCCTTTAAAATTGTTTCAAAAATTGGCGTAATATCTGTCATTTCCTGCATATTTTCCTTAAGTCCTGCTACGCCGTTTTTGGCTGACGCATAAATTGTAGGAAAATAAGCTGTTTCATCATCTGCCCCAAGTTCTAGAAAAAGATCCAAGGTTTTATCTAAAACATAGCTGACTCTGGCGTCAGGTTTATCGATTTTATTTACCACTACTATGATCTTTAGCTTCATTTCTAAAGCTTTTTTAAGAACAAACCGGGTTTGAGGCATAGGGCCTTCTTTTGCATCAACTAACAAGAGACATCCGTCGGCCATGGTAAGAACTCTTTCTACTTCTCCGCCAAAGTCCGCGTGTCCTGGGGTATCAATGATATTTATCTTTGTGTCGTTCCAAACAATAGATGCATTTTTGGAAAATATAGTTATTCCCCGCTCTTGTTCAAGTTCATTAGAGTCCATGATAAGAGAATCCGAGACATTCTTATTCAGTTTTGTCTTAGATTGCTTTAAAAGCGCATCCACAAGAGTAGTCTTGCCGTGATCTACGTGAGCGATTATTGCAACGTTTCGTATGTCTTTCATATTACTCAACAAAAGTGATAGCTTTGCCTTTTTTATCAGCTCTTCCTGTTCTTCCGATTCTATGAACATAATCTTCATAGCTCATAGGCGCATCATAGTTAATTACATGTGTTACGTCATCGATATCAAGGCCACGGGATGCGACGTCTGTAGCTAAAAGTACTTGAATTTCCTGTTTTTTAAATTGGTCCAGAGCGCGTTGTCTTTGGTTTTGATTTTTGTTTCCGTGAATGGCTGAGGCTTTGAAACCCCTCATTTGCAAGGTTTTGCTTAGTTTTTCAATTCCCCATTTGGTACGGCCAAAAACCAATACTTTATCAAATCCGTCTTCAGCGAGTAAGTCATGCAGAACATCGATTTTATTTCTTCCTTGAATTTTTATGACCTCCTGATCAATATTTTTCGCAGTTTCCTGTGACTTTACAGAAATTGTTACAGGATTCTTAAGTAAAGTTTGTGCAATCGGGACTACTTGAGAAGGAAATGTTGCAGAAAAAAAGAGAGACTGACGGTGTCCGGGTAAATGAGAAATTATAAATTTCATGTCGTGAATAAATCCCATGTCAAGCATTCGGTCAACTTCATCCAAAACAATATTGTTATAATTTGCCAGATTTAATTTTCCGCGCATTTTTAGATCCTTTATTCTTCCGGGAGTTCCTATTACGAAGTCGTGCTGTTTCCTAAGCCCCTGAATCTGATTAAATAATCCCGAGCCTCCTATCAGAAGAACAGAGAAGATATTCATATCTTTAGCAAATATTTTAAGCTCTTCGTTAATTTGAACCGCAAGTTCATGAGTTGGTGCCACAATTAAAACTTTTTGAGACCTGTTATAAAGAACTTTGTTGACTAAAGGGATTAAAAAAGCACCGGTTTTTCCGGTACCCGTATTGGCAATTCCAATTACGTCCCGTCCCTCTAAAACATGAGGAATGACTTGATCCTGGATAGGAGTAGGCGTCGTATACCCTTTATTTAGAATATTAGTTTTAATCTGCTCGGCAATTAAAAAATCTCCGAACTGATGTTTAATCTCAACAATTGGTGCTCTAACCTCCTGAATAGGTTTGTTTACAAAAAGAGCTGGATTAACATTTGATTGCTTTCTGCCTTGGTTACTTCTTTTGAAAGGCCTATTCCTGTTGTTATTGTTATGTTTGTTGTACATACGAATGGGAATAAAAGAATATATCTGCTTAAAGTTTTACTCTGTGAGAATTAAGAGGAAAGATACTAATTAAAAAAGTGAGGTATCTTTATCTTTGATTATTCAAACGGATCTTATTAAGCAGGTATAAACCTTTATCCCTGCTACTGGCAAGTATAACATATCCTGAAGAGCGAGTCAAACTATAGGACTAGGCACGAAGATTATATTAAATTGCCGAATTTTGATATAAAAGACTTAGTAGAAGCTTCTAGATGAAGTTTTTGTATGTCGCGGAGGGTAAAGAAGTCCAGTAGCTGTCTTTCTCCCCGTTTTATTTGATTTACATTGTCATCCGTTAACCTTGCATGGTAAAAATTTTCTGATATCAATTCAACTTCATTAACTTTTATATTGGCTTCCTTTTCAACTTTTCTTAAGAGTGCTTGCTCAAAAGATTCTTTATCGTTTTTCTTTCCGCTGATAAAACACCATTCATGTTTTTCCACGTCAATTGGGCTATCGGTTTTGTACATAAGAAGCGCTTTTCCTTTGTATGTAAGAAGAATTAAGCCGGTGGAGGATTTATCATCCATGTATCTATTATAGACTAATTGAATATAAAATATATCACTTCTTTATTAGGCTTTTAATTATTTTGATTTTACTATCTTCAATTTTTTTAACCTCTTCAAACTCATCATGGATATCTCCTACCAATCTTTCTACTATGTCTTCCAAAGTTACTATTCCTGAAATATGGCCAGATTCGTCACGGGCAACAGCTATATGGGTTCTTTTTTCTCTCATAAACTTCATTACATCATCTACTCCCCTATTTTCAGATACTCTGGGAATTGGTCTAATTATTTTTAACTCAGAAAGTCTTTTATTTCTATTTCTGTCTAGAAACGTTTTATACAAATCTTTGATTGATGTAATGCGTCCTGTTTCAGTAATGAGTTCCCGGTAAATGTCTTTTATGTGAACAAAGCCTATTATGTTATCTATGGAGCCGTTATAAACAGGAAAGCGGCTGTGAGGATTTTTTTGAGTTATCTTGATTACCTTCTCGATTGGCGTAGATTTTTCAAAAGCTATCACGCGGGTTTTTGGCACCATAATTTTTTTAACAATGATATCCCCGAGCTTTAGTGCGCTTAAAACCATTTCTGCTTCCTCTTTTTCTATTGCTCCTTCTTCGGCACTCTCCGCCAAAATAATTTTAATCTCTTCCTCGGAGTGTACTAAGGAATGCCCTGATGGAGCTTTAAAGCCAATAAATTTTAACACCAGAATCCCGGCTCCGTTCAAGACAAAAATAAAAGGTTTAAAAATCGTAGTAAACAAACCGAGCGGTCTTATGATAAAAAGCGAAGTCAGTTCTGCTTTTTGAAGAGCAATAGACTTTGGTGCTAATTCACCAAGGACGATATGAAGAAAAGTAATAATTGAAAACGCGATTGCAATCGAAATACCGTGTGCAGATGCAAATGCAAGATTTGAAGGCAGTATGTTTTGAAAATGGGGTTCTAGGACATGAGCGATAACAGGCTCACCTACCCATCCGAGGCCTAGGCTTGCAAGCGTAATTCCCAGCTGAGTTGCTGATATATAGGTATCCAGATGATCCACAGCTTTTTGTACCAGCTTTGCAGACTTATTACCCTGTTTTACCAATTCATCAATTCTCGTCTTCCTTACGGCAACTAGCGCAAATTCAGAAGCCACGAAAAAACCATTTAGTAAAACTAGTAAAATTACGAGGAGAAGCTGAGGAACGATGTCCATTGAAGTAGAATTATAACATGATTTAGCTTCACCAACAACTCCCGGGCAAGCCGGGAGAAGTTGTTAGCCTAAAGGAAAGTTTATCTAGATCCATGAGGACCTCCGGACTTAATCATGAATTTACCTCCGCCATGGAGATATTCAATGTTAATTCCGTTTTCCTTTGCCCAAGCTTCTAGAGCAGTTCTTTCAGCTTCCATTTGAGTTTTCATCTCGCCCGGAGCTTTGTCTTTAAAACTGTCTCTATTCGCTTGATGTTTTGCCTGAAGCTCTTTTTGCTTATTTAGAATAAGCGTTTTTTGCGCTTCTGTTATTCTTCCGTCTTTCACAAGCTGGTCTAGTCTTTCAGCATTTTTTGTTTGCATCTCAGCCTGTCTTGCAGTTCTTTCTTCATCAAAAACTTTTTGAACCTCGTCTTTATTCAAGCCAAATTTATCAGCTATTTTTTGAACAATTGTATCGTGTGTATTCAAAGAGTCATCTGCTGAAGCGTTTGTTACTGTTAGTAAGCCACCTGCTAAAACTGCTAGTGCCATTACCGGAAAAAGCATTTTCTTTTTATTAATATTACTCACCCCCTTCCCCGTCCGCAACGACTTCGCAAGCTTGTCTTGCGTGTCGGGCGGGCCTATGTTTGATCATAAGGTCATATTAGAGAGGTAAACTTAAAAACTGCTTAAGAGATTGGGAGAAAAATCTTAAAGATCGTACCCTTTCCTGAGTTGCTTGCGGCTGAAATTGAGCCTTTGTGAGATTCGACGATTTTTTTAGCAATGGAAAGACCGAGGCCATATCCGTTTTCACTTCTCGATTCATCACTCCTATAGAATCTATCAAAAATATGAGGAAGATCTTTTTCGGAAATTCCCATTCCATGATCCGTAATAGAAATTTCCACTTTCCCGCCGGTTTGTTTTGAAGCAATTTCCACTTTTCCTTTCTTCCTTGAATACTTAATTGAATTATCAAGAAGTATTACAAAGACCTCTGTAAGTCTATCTTTTATTCCTAAAACTTCTATATCTTTTACTTTATTTTCAATTTTTATCTGCTTGGCTTTTGTAAGCTTGTTTACTTTGGATACAGCATCATTAACCACTTCTAGAACAGAAACTTTTTCTTTAGGAGAATTCTTCAATGAAGAACCATTTTGGGCAAGTTCAAGTAAATTATCTGATAGGGTTTGCAGATTTATCACTTCTTCAAGATTGCTCTTTAAAATTTTCTTAGCTTCTGTTTGGGTTAGTTTTTTATTTCTAAGCGTTACTTCAATCTCAGTTCTTAATGAAGTTAGCGGGGTTCTGAGCTCGTGCGAGGAGTCAGTAATGAAGCGATTTTGTTCATCCATCATTTCTTTGATTGGCCTAAGGGTTCGCCCTGCCAAAAAATACCCTGCTCCTCCTGCGCCAATAAGAATAGCAAGGTTTAAAAGTCCCAGATTAAGAATAAATTTTGCCCGTGCATGCTTTATTGTCTCTTGGTCTTCCTCCGTAAAAATTATGACCTTTGGTCCTTTTTGTCCTGGTACAGGATGTGCAAACTTCTTCTCAAAAGTTGTTTTTACTCTTTCCTGCATGTGTTCGAAGCGGTTAAACTCTTCATTCACAAGACTATATATGACTATGCTAAAAAATAAGCTAATACCCATTATGATTAATAGGTACCAGGCTGTAAGCTTTAATCTTGCGTTTTCAAACATATTACCCTATTCTGTAGCCGAATCCTCTTATGGTTTTGATCGGATCAGGTTTTCCCAGCTTCTCCCGTAAATGTTTTACGTAAACTTCCACTGAATTCGGAAGGACATCAGCGTCATAATCCCAAACATGACTAATAATTTGATCTTTTTTAATAACCCTATTGGGGTGTCTCATAAGGTATTCAAGAAGGGAGAATTCTTTGCTGGAAAGCTTTATGATTTGTGTGTCCCTCTTAACTTCAAATGTGGAAGGGTCAAGTTCAATATTTGAAACTTTAAGTATTGCTCCGGTTGAGTTTTTAGGACGGCGTGATAAGGCTCTAATCCGGGCTAATAGTTCAGTAAAAGCAAAAGGTTTCACCAAATAATCATCAGCCCCGGCGTCTAATCCTTCAACTCTGTCGTTGATCTGCCCCTTGGCGGTTAAAAACAAAACAGGAGTGTGAATTTGCTTGTTTCTGATTGATTTAACAATTTCAATTCCTTCAAAGTTTGGTAGTAATCGGTCTAAGACGATGACGTCATATTCTTCTCCGGTTGCCAAGTCCAGTCCTGATTCGCCGTCATAGGCTACATCTACGGCATATTTTTCTTGTTCCAATCCCTGTTTTATGGAGTTAGCAATTTTATGTTCATCCTCAACGAGAAGTATTCTCATATTGAAGCTAGATTATACCACTTTGCTGAATTTCCGCTGAATTTAGATAACTATTTGCCTACAAAAAGAAGGGCGTTGGGGATTCCTCTTCCGGGGCCTACTTTATATCCTCCGCTCCAAAGAGCAGTAGAGCCACCGGAGTCAAGATTTAGTGCGTTTTCAATTCCCATTGCATGAAGAACCCGGGTCATTTGTGCGGCATTTGCTCCATGAACAACTCCAATATAAACAGTAGAACCAGTAGATCCTACAAAAGATCTTGATCCTGCTCCGGCTCTTTTTGCTTCATCGTCTCCGCCATAAACAACTTTTCCGCCAGAAACTAACAATGGCTGATTAGCAAGTACTGAGTCTACTCCGGTATCTCTTCCCCACTGAAGACTTTGTCCCACATATCTTGCGCCCGAGCCTGAAAAAATGACAGCTGGAACAGTGCTATAGACATTATTGTCTGAATTAATATATTTTTTATTTTTGTTCATAAGAAGCGTATCAAAAGAATTTG
>CAZSXQ010000002.1:30896-37736 GCA_964611415.1 uncultured Gammaproteobacteria bacterium | reverse complement strand
AGTAGCAGAAGAGATGGGACGCCCTATCTCTTTTGGTTTTATTTTGGTTATTTTACCATTTTTGTCCCGCACGGCGCCAACTACATGAGGCTCCATCATTACTCCTTCATTAGCGATTGAAGAGAATGCTGTCAAAAGTTCAATTGGAGTAATCGAGATGCCCTGACCAAAACCAGTTGTTGCCAAATCTACCGCATACCACGAATCCTTTGGTTTTATAGTAGTTGTCGTCTCCCCTTCAAGATCAATTCCGGTAATCTTACCTATGCCGAATTTATCTATGTATTCAATCATCTTATCAATCCCCAAAGTTTGTGCCGTATAAATCATACCGGTATTATCAGAATGCTGTATCACTTCTAGCATAGTGGAGTTTGGGTAATATTGGTCGTTCCAAGTATGCAATTCGTATCCCCCTACCGATACGGGCTTTGAGCATATTGGACAAACACTTGATGGAGTTAGTAATTTTTCATTAAAAGCAGCTGACATTACTAATGGCTTAAATGTGGAACCAGGCTCATAAAGACTGGAAACAAATGCGTTCTTATATAAATGTTCCCCATACTCCTGATAGTTTTTAGGATCAAAGGATGGAAATGCTGCTATGGCTAGAACTTCTCCGGTTTTAGGATTCATAATGCCAACCATCCCTCCAGATGCCTGATATCTTTCTATTCCTTCCTTAAGCTTTCTCTCCGCTAAAAATTGGATTGAACGGTCAACATTAAGAACTAAGCTTGATCCATCGGTTCCAAATGACTTCTCACTGTCTACCCTGGCTAAAATAGGACGCCCTAGCGCATCATGTATTTGAAGCGCGGTTCCTTCTTTACCCTTTAAAAGCCTATCGTAATATCCCTCGACTCCAAAATATCCTTTTGAATTTCCATCCTCGTCTTTTCCAACAAACCCTAGAAGAGTAGCAGCCATTGATGCTTCCGGATAAAATCTTTCAAATTCCTGCTCAAATCCAACGCCTTTAATTTTTTCCTCCTCAACTATCTTTTTCATGTCAGGATTCAGCCCTTTTTTAATAGGCACCCAGAATAGATCCTGATCAAGCTGTGCACTAATTGACGCTTCTGGAAGATCTAGGGTTCGGGATAAAACCCTAGCAATTCTCTCTTTTTCTTTTATTTCTTTAGGATTAGCATATAAAAGATAGGAAATCTTATTAGCTGCAACAGGAAATCCATCTGAGGTTTCTATTTCTCCCCTAATAGGCTCTATCTTTATGGAATCTCCATATTGAATCTGTCCAATCTTAGTGAGTTCATCTGCTTTTACTACCTGCCAATAGAAGAGCCTGAAAATGATTACTCCAAAAATGAGCGTAAAGAATAAGAGGACTATTCTGTATCTAAATATCATTGCTTAAGAGCAATCGGATGAGCCTTGATTAGAGCAAAGCTCTCCTTACTCTCGACAAAACCAAGCTTTGCAGCGGCAGAAGAAACATGAGAAAGCGAAGAAAGATTATAAACTTTTTCTTTAAGAATAAGATTTTGGGTACGGAATTTATTTATCTCATCCTGCGTTTTACCCAAGACAACTCCTGAAGTTGAAAGCTTGTTTGATACAGCTGCCCTTGCTCCGAAAAGAGTTATTATTGTTAGAAAGAGAATTGCTATTAATAAAACTGGTTTTTTCATAGTTTTTTTTACCCTGAGCTTTGTCTCAAACCTGCCGAACGGGCGAATATTCTTAATTTCGCCCCTTTACTCCTGCTATTTTCTTTCATCTCCTGTCTCGTCGGTAAAATTGGTTTTTTTGTAATTATTTTCCCTTTCTGTTCATCTTCAAATCTCACAAACGCTTTTTTTACGATCCTGTCTTCCAGGGAATGGAAGGTGATCACTACTAATCTTCCATTTTTTTCTAAAAGCTCTAACCCCCTAGGCAATGCTTCTCCCAAACTTCCTAGTTCATTGTTTACTACGATCCTTAAAGCCTGGAAAACCCTTTTACTGCTTGTCGCTCTTGCAAAATCGGTTGCATCCTTAAATCCATACGCTGTCGCCAAAGTCAAACTCAAGTCCGCCGTTGTCTGAAATGGCGCTATTCTACGTCTGCTAATAATAAGCTCAACAACGGCATTTGCACGGCGCTCTTCACCAAAATTCTTAAATATTTCATATAATTCCTTTCTTCCTAAGGCATTTACCAAGTCGCTTGCCTTAACTCCAAGTCCCAGGTCCATTCTCATGTCCAGAGACCCAGATTTAAGGTAGGAAAACCCTCTTTCCGGTGTGTCCAATTGATAGGAGGAAACTCCTAAATCGAACAGAATTCCAGAGACCTTATCGAATCCATTCTCCTTTGCTAACCGATCAATCTCGCTAAAGTTGCCTCGAGCAAGAACCAATTCTTGATTCTTGATTCTTGATTCTTGATTCTTGTTGGCAAACTCAATTGCCTCTTGGTCTTGGTCCAAACCTAGAACAATTCCACCTCGATCGATTATCTCCCGGGTGTGTCCTCCGCCTCCGAGAGTTGCATCTATGTATTTTTGTCCGCTTTTGACATTTAATGCGTCAATTGCTTCTTGTAAAAGAACACTAGTATGATATTTGTTCATTTTGCTTGCCCTGAACCCCTTGAAGGGTCATCGGACAGTTTTTCAGTTATCGGCTCTATGTTTTCTATAAGTTCTTTATTATGCTCTTCCCACTGTTTTTTATCCCAAATCTGAACATATCTAATAATTCCTAAACAGCTAACTTCTTGCGATAAATTTGCATATTTTCTCAAATGTTCAGGTATTATAAACCTTCCTTTATCATCAAGTTTTACTTCTTCCGCTGAGCCCAAAAGAAACCTCTCTGTCTCGCGTGCAGCCTTATCAATAATAGGCTTGCCTTCTGTTCCTTCAAGCAAGAGCTTTAACTGATCCTTGGATATAACTATCAAAGAGCCTTCGAATCCTTGAGTAACAATTAAATTGTCCCCAAGTTCTTTTCTAAATTTCTTTGGAAATGAAATCCTGTTTTTTTCATCAATTTTACTGTCACTTCTTCCTATCAACATATCTGCCTGATCTAGTTCAAAGCTAATATTATCCCACTTTTTCCCACTTTGTACTAGATACAATCATTTTGAACAATCCCGTGAAAACTGTCAAGAGGTATTTAGCCGAGATAGTGTAAAATTGTGAGGATAAACACTATATACGATAGGCTTATAAGATTTTGGTGGTAAAAGAGGCTAGGAGTATCTTAGAGCTTAACAACTTTCTTAACTTCGTAATCTTTTCCGTCTTTCTTGGTAACTTTAAGCATAATCGTAACGTCTGATACTACATCATCATACCTGCAGACCCCTGAAGAACATGTTCCAAATTCCCTATAATCAGTGTCGGTTCTTCCATCTTGCCCTATATTCATTTCTCCAAAAATCCCCTCAGGAACAGTCTCTCCTTCAATTTCCTTCTCATATTCAATCGTGTATTCTACTCTTTCTATGTCCGAAGCTTTCGTAAGCTTAAACATTAACGCTTTCCCGTCAGCTCTTACTGTAACTACCATGCCTATATCTTCAGGGGTAAGTTTTGGCAAACCCGAATCCTCTGTGATTTTATCCTCAGGTAAAGGAGATGTTTTGTTTTTAGTGAGAAAAAATACGCCGCCTAACACGATTAGAACTAAAAAAACAGCAACTGCTGCTATTAACTTTCTGTTCCGAAGGAAACTTAATTGATTCACTAGAATTAGAATAAACGAAAAAAGAATTGCTTGTCAAGCGAGATCTTAGTATTTGTAGCTTGAAGATTTCAAACTGATCTGAATCCATCATGAAGAGAGATTCTAACAAAAAATCTTAAATTTAATACTACATCATATATTAGTATATAATTAAATGTAAGTTAAATTATTTCCGGTTTAACATATCCTCCTGCTGCACGAACTGAATAGCCTGCAACCTTTAGCAAAAGCGTTTTAAATTCCTGGAATGTTTTTTCGTTTTCTAACTTCGCAATCGCAATCCCATAACCTTGTCCTCTTGAATCTAAAAATAGATCCATACGAGAAACCGTTGCCTGGGTGACGTTTAAAGCATTTGCAATAGATGCTTGCGGAAGTCCGTCCTTAAGCAAAACAACTATCGCCAATCGTTTTGCTAACATTATGTGCTCAGTAGGTGTTAAAAGCGAACCTAAGAAATTATGCATTTCGCTGTAGCTAGAAATCTTCGTTAAGACCAGTTCAAAACTGTGAATTAATTCTTTCTCTTGTTCTTTATCAAGTTTTCTTTTGGAGATATGAGGCATTAAATCACTATATCATATATTAATACATGATGTAATATATACCCCTTACTGGAGTTTTGAATTTATATATTCTTGTATTTCGGAGATTTTGATTCTTTCCTGAGTTGCGCTGTCGCGGTCACGAACGGTAACGGTGTCATCCTCAAGTGTCTGGAAATCCACCGTAACACACCATGGGGTTCCTGCTTCATCCTGTGACAGATAACGCTTACCAATATTTCCCCTATCGTCCCACGCTGTCATAAAGTTAGGCTTCAAACTGTCATATATCGAACGTGCTTTATCAACTAATTCCGGCTTATTAGCTAATAATGGAAACACCGCTATTTTATATGGAGAGAGATTTGGATTAAGCTTCAAAACTGTTCTATTCTCTTCCTCATGATATGCATCAACTAAAACCATTAACATTAAACGGTTTATTCCAACTGCGGGTTCAATTACGTGAGGCGTAATTTTCTCATTCGTAACAGGATCCATAATCGTAAGATCTTTTTTGGAAAAATTCATATGCTGAGTTAAGTCATAATCAGTCCTATAAGCAAGCCCCCATAGCTCCTTAAAACCAAACGGAAACTTATACTCTAAATCTTCTGTTTTCTTACTGTAAAAAGAGCGTTCCAGATCAGTATGCGCCCGCCATTTAAGATTTTCTTCTCTTATCCCCAAATGGCCAACAACAAACTTTAAGATATCTTTCTTCCAGTTTTCAAAAAGATCTTCCCAGTTAGTTGTTTTCGGATCAAAGAAAAATTCTAATTCTCCCTGTTCAAACTCAATTGTTCTAAAAATGGAATTTCCCGGAGTTATTTCATTCCTGAAGCTTTTTCCGATCTGCGCGATACCGAAAGGCAATCTTACGCGGGATGAATCAATTACATTTTTAAAGTTAACGAAAATTCCCTGCGCTGTTTCTCCCCGGAGATAACCATGTCCGCCTTCTCCCTCAACAATACCTAATTGAACCGGGAACAAAAGATTGAACTTGCGTACTTTTGTCCATTCCCTTTTAGCACAATTTGGGCAAGTTAATTTTGGATTGTCGGTAATTATTTGATCAAACTCTTCAGGTGTCAAGCCTTCTGCGCTTTTTCTCTCGCCTTCTTTTTCGTAATAATCTTCAATCAAATGATCTGCGCGCATTCTAGCCTTGCAATTCTTGCAATCAATCATTGCGTCTGCAAATCCTGCAACGTGTCCTGAAGCCTCCCAGATCCTGTGGTGAGAGATAATTCCGGCATCAAGCCCAACCATGTCACTTCTCTCCTGAACAAAATTTTTCCACCAAAGGTTTTTTATGTTTCTCAAAAGCTCTACTCCAAGAGGACCGTAATCATATGTATTAGCTAGTCCTCCGTAGATATCTGATCCGGGATAAATAAATCCGCGTCTTTTGCAAAGCGCGACAATCTTTTCCATTTTACCCTGAGGTTCCCGAACGGGTAAATTTACTTCCATACGGCAATGATAGCAAAAAAGATGTGGTTAGAAAAGCTGAAGGATTCTTTTTGACTTTATCTTTCGCTCAATAATGTCTTCTATAAATCTGTCGCTGTCCTCAATGAAAGCAACTTCTCTAGGCCAAAACCCGAGAAGGCTTAATAGTTCTTGTTCGAATTTACCAATCAGCGCTTTACAATCCTCTTCATTTTCCAGCTTAAACAAGGTATTCTGAATCAAACTAAACACAGCTCTATTTTCCTGATGCTCTGCTAAAAGTCCGTCTACCAATTCACATATGTAAAATGCCATTCCCGCTTTTTTAAGATCGCTCTTGAGTACTGTGTAGTGGCTTAAAGTCTCGGCTTCTGTGAGGATTGGCATCTTACCCTCGTACACCCCAATCACAGAATGGTTAAGAAGTTCTATGTGGGAAGATCTTCTGCTATTAATTTTTCTGACACCTTTTGCAATTATTGAAATTTTACCTTTATTTTTTGTAAAAACAGTAAGAATTCTATCTGCTTCTCCGTAATTCTTCCGCTTTATAACAATTGCTTCTGTTTTATAAGAGCGCATATTAAATCTTAAGTTTTAGAGTCTTATCTTGGTCCAGAATAAACTTTTCAACAGTTTTTCCTTTGGATTTAATAGTGTATTCGTCATTTTCTGTTCCCGGCTGTTTTTGAATCATTAAAGGAAGAGGAGAACCTTTTTCAAGCTTAAATGGCAAAGTATAAGTTAATGTAAGCCTTCCGATTCCCAATGGGCGGACTGTTAGAAAACCTTCGAAAACAGTTTTTCCCAATTCATCATACGTCTTCATTTTAACTTCAGACCCTGAAGAATCAGTAAGCTTGCTTCCTTTTGGAACATAAATCCGGAACCAGTCTCTCCATGGCGCATTAAGACAAAGCCCTCCTCTTTCCAAGTTGCAATCCGAGGGCTTATGAGAATTTTTATAATTAACCGTAACGGTCTTTGTAATTGTCCCGTCTGAGGATACCTTATACTCTTGTGCTAAACTCTGCTCTACAAAAAGATTTGACTTAGCTCCTCCGAAATTTGCTTCATTTAGGTGGAAATAATCTCCATTAAAAGGAACAATTTTCCCTCCTGCGCTTACCGCC
>CAZSXQ010000002.1:0-30886 GCA_964611415.1 uncultured Gammaproteobacteria bacterium | reverse complement strand
GTCCTTTTTGAGCGTCAGGGTTCTCTAGGCTAAAAAGTACATGTTTTTTTGCAATTTCTGAAAACCCGGTCTGAACTAAAGGGCCCCAATAAAGCTTGGGCGAAGAAGAAAAAGCCTTATTCATAATCTCATACATAAGATCCCCTATAATACTTTTCCTCTCGGTAGATCTAAAGTCTTGAATGGGCCTATCAGCAGTTTCTTCAAGCTCATAAATAACCTGCGGACATTCACATCTTGGATCATTTTTTACACTATATGTTTTTCCGCCTACTTGAATGTCTCCCAATATGCTCATAACGGACACTAAAACGTGGGTATCAATCGCAATGATTCCGTCCACATCCTGATATCTTCCAGCTTTAGCATAAAGCTCTCTAAAAGTTTTCATTGACTCTTGAAAATCCGGAGAAAGATTAGTGTCTCTTAAATTAAAATCAGGTACTTTTGGAAGATATGTTGCAATAGGTTCTGGCGCACTTTCTTTATCTGAGTTTGGAATAGAGTCATCCAGCGTATAAATATCTTCTGAAGCTTCTACGTGAACCACTCCTTTGTTCACTCTAAATATTGCATATGCTGTTAAAAATCCTCCCGTAGGACGAAGCTCTTTATCATTTTGGAAAACAATAAGATATTTCTTTTCCTTTGGTTCTCCTAAAAGATTTGGTAAAACTTTAATAAGAGGCCTTGCCTCGTCTATAAAAGCTACTCCTTCATCCGCCGTGGTCCGCAAGGTAATCATTCCATTTTTAACTTTTCCTCCTGCTATAAATGCGGGGTAATGATCTGGATTTACGCCGTCAATTTCTTTTTGGGCTAATTTTAAATCCCGGGCTATATCATCAATTTTAGGAGTGACTTTATCCATAGTCTTAACCGCGGTTTCTATTCTTTCCTGAGCACTCCCTCCCGAAAAACTACCTTGACCCTTAAGCCCCAATACATCTGCATAGGGCTCAATTGAGTCAACGAAAACTTCTGCGGCATCTAGTCCATGAAATCCTGCATTAACTAAGTGTCTTGCATCGTTATAGTAAATATTTGGACCAGGAATAAATCTCATTACGAAAAGCATACTAAGCTTTCCCTGCGTATCCTTAAGGCTTTCTCTGGTCTTCTTAAGCTCTTGGCCTGCAAGCTCAATGTCTTGTTTTTTAACAGCATCCAGTGTCACTTTAACCTGAGCATAGGTTTTTTTGGCTGAAATAATGGTTAATACGGATGGGATTACAACAAGAAGCAGAAAAAGGAGGAAAAACACTAATAACCCTACGTAAACTTTTTTACTTCGGAGTCTCCCAAGTCTAGAAAACCTTGACTTTCTGTTTAAAGCTGTAGACTGCTGGGTATCTATTGGGCTTGAAGTGGCAACCTTAGGCGAAGAAGAGCTAAGCTCAATCTTCTCAAATCCTTCCATTAGTATATGCTACTAAAAGGTAAGAGTCGTGTCAAATTGACAACATATGCTACGTGTTGCCCAGTTTATCAAACAATTCTGTGTGGTAATCGCAGAATTCAGGCTGTCCGGGATTCTTGATTTGAACTGCTATTAACTCTTCTTGCCAATGTGAATCATGAAGCCGACAAAACTTACTTAAATCGGGGCTTCCGGCAGACAAATCTGTTGTGCTACATTGAAACACTTTGCCATATTCTCCCAGAGTATATAAAACAAAACTAAGCGCCATACCTTTTATGGCTTCATTGATTCTAGGATCATCATGAGATAGCATTTTGTCCCTAAACATCATATTCATTGTCTCTTCAACAATCTCCTGAGATAAACCTCTCTCCTTTATCACTTCTATAAACTGACGGGTAAGTTCGGGGTCGTTAAAATTAGGCAAGAAGCCTAATCTGTTTGTTCTATCCATAGCTACTTCTACTTCTATCGGTTTCCCGGGAGCATCAACTAATCCAGTTGTCGAAATAACTGATAAAGTACCCATAGACCCTCCTCCCCGCATGTGGACACGACCTTGTTCCATTTGCCCGATTCCTCTACCTGTAATAACCAGCGCTACTTGCCTAGAGCTCTCTGAACCTCTTAACTCCTCAGGAAGCATCTGACTATACGCATCTCTCAATGACCACACATCATAGTAACCGTTTAGGGATAACGAATCGAATTTAGTGAGCCTTTGTTCTCTTAAAAATTGCCTTATAGGAACTCCTGGTTTTCTCAATAACACTTCTTCTTCAAGCCTGAATTTATCTTTTTCTCCTATTGGTAACGGTGGCCCATACCCTCCATACCTTACTAGTTTTGCCTTAGCCAATGAACCTACAATGAATTCTTTGTCCTTTGTCAGGAGTGCAACTTGCATTATATCTCCGTGGTTTTCTACATGGAAATTTGACCCAAAACTGTGGATTAGATAATCCGCTAACTCTTGAGGATCAAATACTGAATCGGGTCCATCTATGAATAAATTAACTATTACAGGTTTTGCTCTAAGTCTTGCAACTACTGCATCAGCAGAATCATCATAAACTACCTTTTCTCCATGGGAAATTGTTCTTATGCCGAAAAGTGGCCTCTCCGGCCTGTCTTCGTTTGTCATTTGGGGAATTATATCAGACTATAAGACTAATTATCTAGAGAGCGCCTTTGCCGGTTATCATAGCTTCGGGAGTCTTTAACACTATGGAGAGATCATAGGCAATTGATCTTTTTTTAACATACTCAGCATCCATCTTAATTCTTTTATCAAAATTAATTTCACTTCTTCCCGAAACCTGCCAGTACCCAGTCACTCCCGGCCTTACCGAAAGCACTATTTTTACTGAATCGCGGGTCATGGGATATCTTTTTTGCTGATCACGCAATTCATCCGGGTAATACGCCCTGGGACCCACCAGGCTCATTTCGCCTTTTAGTATATTAAAAAACTGAGGCACTTCGTCTAATGAGTGTTTTCTTATAAAATGCCCAACCGTAGTAACCCTAGGATCATCTTTTAACTTATAGCTTCCTCTCTTGTAATCTCTGTAGAGCTCTGCAAATTTAGGGTTCTCTCTTAAGAGCTCATGGGCGTTTTCTATCATTGAACGGAATTTATACATTTTAAAGAGCTTCCCGTTTTTCCCCACTCTTTCAGGCGTATCAGCGAGAACTGGACCCTTGGAATCAAGTTTTATTGCTAATGCTACTAAAAGAATTATTGGAGAAAAGATAATTATTAAAGACAGAGAGAAAAATATATCCAGAGATCTTTTTAAAAACTCATAAAACCAACTTTTTTTTATTTCTATGTATGGCATAATTATGTAAGATGTTCATGGGGAGTTCCGGCAAGGCTTTCAACTAATTTTTTTATCTTGGGCACAGAACTCTTTGGACAAACTAAAATCACGTCTTCTGTCGTTATAACTAGCATTTCTGAAAGATCAATTCCTACCGTAAGCTGATTTGTATAATTAAAAACTAAACTGTCTCTCGAATCTTCAACCATTACTTTACCCTTAGTAACATTTTCATCCTCATTCTCGCTCAAAGCCTCTTTGAGAGCTTCCCAAGCACCAATATCGCTCCAGCCGATATCAACCGAAATAACTGAGATTCTATTGTTAGAAAATTTCTCTAAAATTGCGTCATCAAAACTTATCTTTTCAAGAGTTGGGTATACTTCATCGAGCGTCTCCTCAAACTTACTAGACTCGGAGATTTTATTAAGATCTTCATACATTTGAGGAGCGTACTTCTGAAACTTTTCAAAAAGATACGAAGGAGTTGTCACAAAATATCCTAAATTCCACACATAATGCTCGTCTTCAAAGAAATCTTCAGCCAAAGATAACTTTGGTCTATACTTTAGCTTTTTGAATTCAAGAAGCGAAAGTCCGTTCTCTTCTCCTATCTCTTCCCCGCACTGAATCCAACCAACATTTTGATTGGCAAAACGGGGTTTTTGCCCTATAAATACGAAGTCTGATTTATCACCCAGTATCGACTTTTCAGCAACGCGAAGGGCTTTTTGAAATGTTTTAACGTCTCTTACCATATGATCGCTCCATATAATTGCCATAGGTTCATTTGGATCTTTCTTATTAAGAATTGCCGTAACAAGTCCTATCGCAGGTCCAACATCTCTCATTTCGGGCTCAAAAATGAAATTTTCCGGCGGAATACCAGGAAGCTGTTTGAGAACTATATCTTTATATTTTTTACCGGTTGCTATATAGATATCTTCTGGTTTAAATTCAGGCTGAAGTCTTGCTACCGCCTGCTGAAGAGTAGATTTGTCTCCTATGATTTTTCCAAATTGTTTTGGGGTGTTTTTTCTGGATAAGGGCCAGAGTCTTGTTCCTACTCCTCCCGCAAATATAACTACTTTCATGCTCCTTCGCTCCTTTTTTCCTTAGCTAAACAAGTATCCATATTTTTATTGTCCGAAGCACTTGAGCTCCGGCGGCATGACCCTTCCGAAATTTTAATGAAGGAGGGTCATAATTTATTTATGACTTAACATTTTCTTATTTATTAAATCTTCAAAAGATTTTTTAAATGAATCGTAAGAAAACCTTTCAGAACTTCTTATTATGTCAGCCTTATTATAGCTTCTTTCATCAAAGCTTTTCAATGCTTGAACCAATGCTTCTTTGTTTTGATTTCTAAAAAACTGTCCATTTATACCATCTATAATTATATCCAATGCGCCCCCAGCCTTAAGAGCAATCACGGGTTTTCCAAATAAATGAGCTTCCGCCATAACCAAGCCAAAATCCTCAACTCCGGGGAAAATTAAAGCCTTACAGTTCTCATAGTAATATGCCAACTCTTCATCTGTCAATTCGCCTAAAAACTCTATATTCCGCGTGGATTTAGCTTTAAGAGACTTTAGCATTGGCCCCGAGCCAACAATTTTTAAAGGAAGACCTGTTTGATTAAAGGCCGCGATCACCAAGTCAACTTTTTTATAAAAACTGAATCTCGAAAGGCGGGAAACTAATAAAAAATATCCTTCAGAATTTTTTTTAATATTCTTAGGCTTTCTTATTGTTATGGGCGGGAAAATAATATCTGACTCTTTATCGTAATATTTTTTAATTCGCTTCTGGACATCAGAGGAAATTGCTACAAAGTGGTTTGGTCTTTCCGAAGCGGATTTATCCCAAGATCTTAAGTAAGATATCGCAGGCGAACTTAATGCTCTTACGATGTTATTTTTAAAATAGTCCTGATGTCCGCTCCAAAGATATCTGGTGGGAGTAAGGCAATAACATATATGCATTGTCTTAGGCTTAGTTCTTATTCCCTTTGCAGATTCACTAGTAACCGATATAACTATGTCATAATCGTCAAATGAAAAAGATTCAAAAACTTGAGGCATTAAAAGAGCAAGTAACTCCGTATGACTACGAAGTGGCGTTACGTTTTGAAGAAAAGACGTTTTAATGTCAAAATCTTTTGCCCATTTAGCTTTCTCTTTATCGTAAACTGAGGTATATAAAGGAGCGTCCGGAAACATTCTGTGAAGTGCTAATAAAACCCTTTCCGCACCGCCCCACTTATTTACCCTGTCATAAACCAAGGCTACTTTCATAAATTTTAAGCGTTTGGCGGGCAGTCCTTTCCCAAGAAAATTCTTTTGCTTTTTCAACTCCTTTCTTTATTCTTTGTTCTTTTTCTTTTTTATCCATAGATAAGAGCTTAGTCATTTTCGCTGCTAAGTCATTTTCATCCTGAGAATTAAAGTAAATAATTGAATCTCCAAATATTTCCCTATGTACTGGAATTTCCGATGCAATAACCAAGCATTCATTAGCAATCGCTTCAAGCGGAGGCAGACTAAAACCTTCCATATGAGAAGGTCTTACTAAGCATATCGCATTTTTGTAATATGAGGCTAAGGTGTCATCATCCACATCTTGTTTAAAAATCAAATTGCCGGAGCTCTCCAAATCAGAAACTTTCTTTTTAAGTTTTTTATAGGAAAAATCTTCTCTACCGACAAATAAAAGCTTTACGTCTTTTCTTGAAGCTACTTTTTTAAAAGCTCTTATTAGAGTATCTACGTTTTTATGCGGATAGACATTTCCAACAAATAAAAAGTAATTATCAAGAGTTATCTTTTTATTACTTTTTTTTAAATCATCCGCTGCTTCATAAGTAACTTCAATTTTCTCTTGTTTAATTTTCAAATGATCCATGATTTCGTTTTTTGTGGAATTAGAAACTGCTATTATTTTTTTCGCTTTTTTAGCAGTAACGTGCACTACAAATCTATAGGCAATCATTTTAAATCCATAAAGCCAAAGAGGCTGAGTAGAAGCTTTCCCTGATACAAAATGATGATAAATTAAATCATGAATTGTTACAACAAATGGTACGCTCACAAAAATTGGAACGTTAAAGTATGGAAAATGCATAAGATCTACCTTCTCTTTTTTAATTAGCGAAGGCAGTTTGATTTGCTCAGAAATAGAATGCCAGCTAATATTTACAACAACTATTTTCCAGTTCTTATTCCTTATTTGTTTTTCGACTTCAGGAAAATCTTTTTTTGTCACAAATAAAACATATGAATTTTTTTTATCCAGATTATGCAAATTCGTTACCAAATTTTTTATATACCTGCCTACTCCTGTTTGACTCCAAAGCCGAGCATCAATTCCAATAGTCATTTCACAAATTATACAACATAAACACCGAAATATAATTAACCTAATATCTAGTTACTTACAGCAGGGGCACTCGTTCAAACCGATGGGGTAGTAGGAGATTTTTCGTCAACAACTTTAGTATATTGGCTGTGAACAAAGGCTTTTAAGTCCGAAAATCAGGGTCATGTCTTCTAGAATTACCCGTTGAATTTGGTAGTGAAACACCTGCTTTAGATATCGATGCAATTCTATCGGATCGTAGAGCATTTCCTTTGAGAAAAACTGCCCCATATATCGTATAAGAAGTACTCTCTCCTGTCCCTTGTCTAATAAACTCTACAAAAGCGTTCTCTCCCTCTTCTAAGTCATCTATTTCAACTCTTTGCCAATGAGAACTGTCTCGGGATGTCGTATTGTTGTAGCCTGGATTTAACCTGATTATAACATCAATTTCATCAGTGATATTTTTTATCTCTGCTCTTTCTCTGGCTTCTTCGAGCCCAAAAAGAACCGGCTGGAACAGTATCTGAATCCTATTTTCTATATCTGGATTTACCATAAGAAAAAGATTCTAGCACTATTTCTTAGAAAGTCAAGCTTATTTATGCCTAAATCACAATTCTAAAATGGCATCAATTCCTATCCTCATACTGTTTTGCTCCTTTTTGCCATCCACAACTTAAAATCAATACCTGTATAAACGGCCCAATTTATAAAAAAGGGGTAATTTTTTTCATAATGTTTTTTATAGAAAATTTTCATCGTTTCGTAGAAATGCTTAAGAGCTAGATTTTGCGTAGAAACAGAAGCGTTAGACTCATCCTGACTATGTCTTTTAATACCAGACGAAACTCCTTTTACATGAATTACTTTCACATCCGGCACGTACATAATTTTAAAACCCGCTTGTTTAATACGAAAACAAAGGTCAATATCTTCCCCGTACAGAAAAAAATCTTCATCAAAATATCCTACTTTCTCTAGTACTTTTTTTGGCATCAGCATAAAAGCTCCAACCACTGAGTCCACTTCATGAGGTTTTGTCATGTCTTTATTAGTCAAGTGATAAAGCCTATCGTTTTTAAGAAAGTAATAGAGAAAAGATGCCCATGGTGTTGGAAAACTACGATGAGAAGCTTTATCAAGAGAACCGTCTGTTCTCTCGACTCTTGACGAAGACACACCAGCATTTGGATTTTCATCCATGTATTCAATCATTCTTTCTAAAGTTCCTGGGGGAATTTCTGTATCAGGATTAAGGGTCAAAGCATATGGAGTTTCTGCTTTTTTTAAAACGAGGTTGTGTGCTTTTCCAAAACCCAAGTTCTCTTTATTTTCAATATAACTCCACTCTGGAAATCTTTTCCGTGCATTTTGTATGCTTCCGTCAGAGGAGGCATTATCAACAACAAAAACATCAAACGGTATTTCATCTTTTATCTTTCTTAGCGATTCCAAACAAGATAAGAGAAAATTTCCGGCATTATAATTTACAATTGAAATTGTTAATTTTTTCATTATTAGCTTAATGCGCTAAGATATACTGCTTCTAGTTTTTTTACTATGTTTTTCCAATCATAATTTCCTTCAATAAATCTTCTCCCGCTCCTAGATATCTTTTCATATAAATAATCGTCTGAGAGAATAGAGAGTGCTTCTCTTGCAAACTCATCCGGTTTTTCAGCAATAAGTATTTCTGATCCATCCCTTGCGTTAATTCCTTCGTTGCCCAATGGAGTCGTAAGAACAGGAGTTCCTGATGCCATAGCTTCCAAAATTTTATAACTGGTCCCTCCGCCAACTCGGATCGGCGCCAATAGCAAATCTGCTTCCTGAAATATCTCTTCGGTTGCATTAGGAGCCTTCTCGTCAAACTCCACAAAACCACTCACCGAATTTTTTATTGAATCCGGAATATTTTTACCAACAACCCAAAGCTTAATATTTAATCCTTTTTTGTTCTGGGAGATTATTTTTGGCCAAATGTTATTTAGAATAAATGCTACCGAATCCCTATTTTGAAGCCATTTAAAATTTCCTATAAATAAAATAACTTTATCTTTTTTTCCATTCACAATTTTTTTCATTTTGAATTTATCGAGATCTACTCCATTGGGTACGACTTCTATACTCCTGCCCATGTTCTTCCCGTCATTTTTGGACACGGCGATTAATTTATCAGCATTTTTCCAAAAATTTCTTTCTACCCTTTTTAGCTTTAACACATCCATCATATATACCGGCCGTATAAAAAAAGGTCTTTTCTTAGCATATTTTAGGTATACTTCGTACTCGATATTATGTTCAGCTAAAACTATTGGGATTTTTACCTGAGGCAGATTTTGCATAACATAAAAAGTTTCTACATGAATAAGGTCGAATACAGAAGAATTAAGTTCATTTTTTATTTGCTCTTTAATTTCTTTGTTAGTATGAACTACTGAGAGCAAAGGCTCTAAGGATAATAATGATTTAGAAATATTCCGGACTGAAAATGCTTTGGGGCGGTCTATGACAATAACTTTCTTACAAATTTTTCTGATTTCATCCACGTCTTTTTGCGTTTGCTGACCCCACTTCTCACAAATAAGAGTAATCTCGTGTTTTTCTCCCAGCAGCTTTATGAGATTATAAAGTCTTATCCTTCCGCCGTCTAAAAGAGGGTACGGCAGATATGATGAAACCATTAGTATTTTCATTTCTTTATTCTAATGTTCAGGATTAAGAAGTTTGAGGGATTAGCGAGAACTTCGTATTTTTCCAATCTCTCGCGCTCCTCTTTCGTAGGATTGACTACCACCATATGCGTTGCACCCAAACTCATCATAAATTCATCGTCCCTTCTGCTAAAAGCCCACCCGTCCCGGTTTATATGATAAAGAAGAGCCGTGTCTCCTCCGTATGGTGCAATAACTTTTGCGTCTTTTGGCAAGATTCTATCTGCTTCGCGTCCCGCTTCAACAAGAGAAAAATTGTTAATATTAAAATAATCTCTTATAAAATACCACCCAAATAAAAATGTAAACACCGAGCAGACAAAAATTATTGAATAAGATGTTAGTTTTGGAAAAGGTTTTCCGGCGTTTTGCAGCAAGAACTCCACCCCAAGTCCTACAAAAATCACAAGACTCGGAACAATTAGTATTTGGTAATAGTCATGATTTATATTTCCTTTTGCAATAACTGTAAAATAAACCACGGAAGAAGCAAAAAATGAAAGAAAGAATAAAAAGTTCTTATCGAATTTTCTTAAAAAACCTAAGACAAATAAAGCTACCGCCCAATATCCCAAAATTAACCTTCCGATTCTGTCTGCGAATATCCAATAAAAAAATGCCCCCTTAAATCTTATATTCCCTTCGTTAAAAAGCCACGAGCTGGCAGGAATTCCTTCGGGATATTGATTGATCCAAAGTCTCCATAGAACAAAAGGGATCAACGAGACTAGGGCAAAAATCCATAATTTGTAATTCTTAATTGCCCTAAGACCAAAATTAATCCAAACCAAGTAAAGGATTGGAAGAGTAAAAAATAGTGCAAATGGCTTAAGAAGAATTGAAAGAGCTAATAAAACACCGGAAATTAAAAGAAAGAAGAGGGATCTGTTCTCTTTATTTTTTTCTATCCATTTATCAAAGAAATAAATTCCTCCCAAAAAAGCAGTTACCACTAATGGATCCGGAAGAATTACTCTTCCGTAATATAAATTAAAAGGAATTAGGGTATAAAAAGCGTACGCAAAAAACGCTGCTTCACGGCTTGCATGTCTTCGGACAATTAGAAAAATAAAAATGCCTGCTAGAAGACTGGAAAAAATTGTAACCAGTCTCCCCCATTCTTCAAGAGTAAAAGTACCAAAAAGAACAAATGGTGCAGCTTGTAAAACATTGTAAACAGGAAACTCTACAAAACGGTATCCATTCGGATTCTCAACCCCAAGCCCTTGCGGAGATAAATCCTGATACTTAGGGTGCATTACGTCAAATCCTTCAGCTGCAAATTTACGGGAAACAGAAGATGTGTCTGCCTGACGCCAGGAATGCCAATCAGCAATTGGATTATCAAATCTATAAAGCCTTAAAAGAAAACCTAGAATTAAAACTCCAACAAAGAGGACGACCCCCAACCTATTCATCATGTATTATTCTAAATTATTACCGGGGCATTATCAAATCCGGAGATGTGCTATAAGGACGCATGACTTCAGTAACGCTTCCGTCTTCATTGAATTTAAGAATTGGAATAGAAGGATTTAGAGGGGCAATTTTAAGAGCTGATTCCTCGTCTAGATGCTTAAATAGCTTTGCGTCATCGTTTCTAAATGCAAACCATACTCCATCCTCTAACCCCACAGGGAAAACCCATGCATTGCCAACTTTTAAAGGTACGTCCACAAAATGAAATTCCATGTCGCCTCTTGCCCAATAATTATTGTAAATCCCGTCAATCGAGACGAAGAAATTTTTAGCCTTATTTCCTGCTCCTAACCAGTCAAAGTAACTTTGCTGAATTTGAATTATGTGGAAAAGAGAAAAAACAATTATAATTACTGCAGTTACTCCTATCGCAATTTCACGGCCACTATCCTGAAGGTATTCATAAGTTTTTTTGAAAAATAAAACTAGGACAAGAATTAATCCAAGGGAAGGAAGATAGCTGTACCTGGAGGTTATGTTTCCGAGACCGATGTAGGGTATTAATGAAATAAAGAAAAAGGACAATCCAAATATTACTAATTTCTTCTCTTCCGAATTCAAACCTTTTAGAATAACTCTATACAAAAGATAAGTCAGCCCTAATCCAATGGGTATTATTATCAATGCTAATAAAAGATGCTCTCTAAGAATGCTTCGCAATATGTCATAGAAAGCCAATGACATCGGACCTGTAAAAGTGAGCATAACGTATCCTAAAGCATTACCTACTAAATTAAATGGAAGCTTCAAAATGTCATAGCCATAATCCCCGTTAAACCAATGACTCCCAGCAGCAAATCTCATTACCAAGTAAACAATAACGGGAATAAATAAAAGCAAGAAATCTAGTCTTTTAATAGTTTTCATAACTCCCGCAAAGGACTCTTCTTTCAGCTTATAAGCTAGTACAAAAAGCGGGAAAACAACTCCCAGCTCATGGAACATAAGAGCCGCGAAAATAGAAATAAATGAAGCTATGTAGAAATATAATTTTCTCTTCTCATCCCACGATATGAAAAATATCAACGAGAGGAGACCAAACAAAGCATTAACCAAATGCCCGGTTGATGAGATCCAGAAGACTGCCTCAGTGGATCCGCTTATTACTAAAAACAGGAATGCAGCTCCGGCAGCTAATAGTTTATTCCCTGTGATCTTTTTTGCAAGAACAAGAAACATAGAGGCTACAGCGAAATGAAGGAATAAGGAAACCAAATGATAAACTGTCTGATTTAACCAGAAAAATTGATACATAAAATGGAAGTAGAGCTTTGCACCCGGTCGATAGAAAAACCCATCAGAGTCTGTAAAATAGCTTGTTATCTGAGCCAATGGGGCACATTTATCCTTGCAGTCCGCAGCCCATCTAAGCCACGTGAAATCATCACCGACAAAATATCCATTAACAATAGGGAGAAACAGAATCATACAGAAAAGAAACAAGTATAAAACTATCGCATAGGTCGAAGTGGCTGCTTCTCTAATTTCACTTAAAAGACTAAATTCTCTTTTTTGGTGAAGCACTAGGATTGCTAGGGTAATTCCAGAAAGCATCCACAGAAGAAAAGCGATCTTAGATGCTTCAAAAACATCTATTAGAGTTGCATTTAAGGCAAGTCCTATCACTCCGGCAGAAAAACCGACAATAAAACTCTTAACTATCTTACTTTCGATCTCGGGATATATTTTCTTTATATAAATCCCCAGAGTTAAAAATATAACTAAAAATGAAACAAAGCCTAATAAGCCAATTTCGGCAAGAATCCTTAAGTAATTATTATCAACCGCAAGACTTACTGATCCATAACCGCTCCCTACAAATAAATTCCTTTTAAAAGCCTCGATAGCCACGGGCCACTCTCCCTGAAATCTAGTTGTGAATGATAGATCGTATGCTGATGCTCTTTTTACGATAAAATCTCCCTGAAGAACAAGAACTTGCGCTGAAGGAGATGATTTAACATCCGGAGGAAGCTCGTAGTAAAAGTAACCCAGCTTTCTTGTTACCGGAGAAAGATAAAGGTTTATATATCCGGTTCCTTGTGATAAATTTTCTCCCGTTGAGATATTTACAGCATTAACTAGCGGCACTTCCTTAGGGATAAACTTATACTGAAGCACAGCTGACTGTGAACTGCTTTCAGCCAGATTAGTCCCTGAAATTGACCTTGCTATCTCGTCTGTATCTCTCACTCTTTTAAGAAGCACAACTTTATCCTGGAAATACTCCTTAGGAACGAATTTGATGTGTCCTAGGGAAGCACCTGTTTTAGCGTCTACCAATACATCAACCTCGCTTACGGTTTTGTTGAAACGTTCAAATAGAGTGGAAAACGAAGGCTGAGTAGTTACGAATATCAATCCCCCAATAACAAGAAACGGAAGCGAGGCCAAGAGCAGTCTTCTCTTCTGAAAGAAAAAAACTATTAGAAGTGCTACTAAAAGCACAAAAAATGAAACCCTGGAAACCGTCATGAAAAGCAAAATAAATCCTAAAAGAGAAGCTAGTAATAAAAACGCTTTAATGAGTAAATTTTTGAATCCAAAAGCCAAACTTACAACTATCGGAATAATTAAAACTAAGTAAGCCGCTAAATCATAGTGCCCGGCAAATGTAGAGGGTACCCTTGAAAGCTCTGACAACTGGATCGGAATTCCCTTAGCAAATTCCTCGTTCATTGTAAGATATGCGGGGAAACCTAAATACTTCTGTCCAAAACCGTAAAAAATAACCGAGAGAAGCGTAATAACCAGAGTAGAAATAACAACCGGAAGAAATCTTTTATCCTTCATTCCTTGATAAGAAATGAAGAACAAGCTCATGTATTCTATATGGCGAACTAGGCTTAAGAATGCTACATTAGGAAAAACATTTGCAATTGTAGGAAAAATGAGTAAAACTCCATGAATAGTTGCAATCCCCCCAATTAACCAAAAAATCAATATGGGAATCGTAAGAGGAGTTTTTAAGGTAATTTTTTTCTTTATGAGAAGAGCAATCCATGAAAGCAGTACAAAAAGAACTATAAAATCCTCAGCTCTTATATAAACCCACGTATTTTTTACATCAAGAATAGGAATTTTTGGAAACAAAGGAATAAACACGAGAAGAAATAAAGTTTCAAGGAATAAAATATTATCCCAAGTCCAGGTAAAAAGTTTTTTTATTTTACTGTCTAAAGGTCCCAAGAGCTTGCCCATAGGTTTTTATATAGTAACTATTATTAGTTAATCTGCCTAATATGTAAACACCTAACGCCTTAAGAAAAAGAGAAATCCACACAACTATGTATTCCAAAAAACTCTTGTTTTTCTTATAAAAATACAAAAGGCCTTTATATATATTTATGATTGCAAAGGTTCTATCGCTGCTCCCAAACTCCTTATGTTTTACCTGGGAATTTGGAAAAAAATATGTCTCGTATCCTTTTTTTCGAGCTCTATAAGACAATTCCATATCTTCCAAATACATGAAAATGTTTTTATCAAATCCGCCTATTAAATCAAAAGACTTTTTACTTACCATCATGCATGCGCCGGAAACCCAGTCGACTTTCTGGGTTTTCTTAGGACTTGATCTAAGAAGCCCGTGTTTTTCTCCCCCAAATAACATTATAAAAAAATTAATCATGTTGTAAAACTTTCCGACAGATGCCTGGGGAGTACCATCAAAGTTAATTAGTTTCCCACCTAGTATTGCTACCTTGGGATTAGACTTCAAAAAATCCGCCATCTTCAAAAATCCTTTGTCTGAAACTAAGGTGTCAGAATTCAAAAATAAGACGTATTCACCGTGGGCATTATCCGTACCTAAATTACAGCCTTTACCAAAACCCAGGTTTTCTTTACTTTTTATAAGCCTGACGTTCTTGATGTTGTTAAGCTTAGATGAAATAGCGTCAATTGTCTCTTTTTCTGAAGCATTGTCCACTACAATTATTTCAAATTTATCCTCCTCCAATTCATCTTTATAGTGCTTAAGAAGTGAATCGATGGAGCTTATCACAAGATCCTTTGTGTTATAGCTTAATATTACAATTGATAGGATCATTGTTATCTAAACCAAGCAGCCCTTCCAAGTTTATAATTGGGGTCTTTATTTTTTCTTTCTCCGATTATTGATGCAGGCACTCCACCCACAATTGCAAATTCAGGAACGTCTTTCGTCACAACTGCCCCAGCTCCTACCACTGCTCCGCGGCCAATCGTTACTCCCGGAAGGATTATCGCTCTAGGGCCTATGAATACGTAATCGCCTATTTCAATTGCTTTTTTAATAACTGAATCAGGATCTGCAAAATCGCCTGCTGATGTATCATGCTGAGAGTTATAAATCATAACCTCCGAAGCAATATCTACGTGATCTCCTATGCTGAGTTTATCTCTTCCATCTAGTACAGCATCTTCTCCTACAATTGAGTCTTTACCGATTTTTATATTATGTGCGTTATAAAACTTAGCACCTGTGTGGATAGTAGATCCGCTTCCTATTCTCAAACCGCCAAGGCGATAAACTAAACGCCTGAAATGATGAGAAGGAACATGTCCAGCCCAATGCATAATCATATTCTCAAATTCAATAACAACAGTTATTAGCCTTCTTCTTATCTTTCTAAGCATTTCCAACCTCCTCCAAAATCTTTAATGTTTCGCGGGCTGATTTTTCCCATGAGAATTTCTTTACTTGATTGTATCCTTTTTTTATTAAATCTTCCCTAAGCTCATCATCCTCCAAAAGTTTTTTCATTTTAGAGGCTATGTCGTTAGCATCCTCCGGATCTACATATAAAGCTCCGTCCCCTCCTGCTTCAGGCAAGCTTGAAACGTTACTCGTAATTACGGGACACCCATAACTCATTGCTTCTAAAACAGGCAGTCCGAATCCTTCATAAAGACTCGGGAGAATAAAAAACTCGGCACTTTTGTATAAAGAAGGAAGATCTTCGTTGGTAACTGAATCAAGAAACCTCACTTTGTCTTTTACTCCGTACTTACCCGGAGCGCTTAGAATCTCTTCATACTGCCAGCCTTTCCGGCCTACGATCACGAGTTCTAAATCTTTATCGAGTTTTGAAAAAGCTTCAATGAGCTTTATTATATTTTTTCTAGGCTGAAGAGTTCCTACAAACAAAATATATTTACTATTTATTCCGAATTTGTTTTTTAGATCTTCCATATTTAAATACGAAGAAGCATTAAGCTGTACGTTGATTCCTGGATAAACAACCACAACTTTATTGGCCGAAACCTTGTATTCCTTAATCATATCACTCTTGCTTGATTCACTTATTGTAAGTATTTTCTTAGCTTTTTTAACAGAGAATTTTGTCCACTCCTTTAACTGAATCAAATCTTTCTTCGTAAAAAGCTCCGGAAAATAAAGATAAGAGACGTCTAAAACCGATATCACGGAATTCCCGGGACCGAATGGCGGGAGGTAATGAGTGGGTGAGAAAAATACATCAAGCTTTTTTCTATTCAATAAAAAGTGCGGCCCAAGAGAAGTTATAGTCCAAAACTTTCTATTGGGAATTATTTTATATTTCCAGTTTTCTGATTCACTTGGCAAATCCGAAGTCGGCTTATGGGGAACATAGATTAAATACTCGTTTTCTTTATCAAGCTTATTTAGGTTTATTAACAATTCAAAACAATAAGCGCTGCTTCCCACTCTGTTGGGAAGTTTTGTTTTGGAATTGTAGCCAAATCTTGATACCACAGCTTCGTATCCGTTTATTCCTATAACCATAGTATTGAGTATAGTGTATTCTGTATTCAGTTACTATAATTTTCTGAGGTTTTGATAAATCCATTTAAGAGCTTTCTGACTTCGATCGCACGAAATTCAAGGGAATTAAACTTCTGTCCATCGATATATTCTAGATCCCTACAAATTAATAACTGGTTTCGGAGTTCAGACAACGAACTCAATGCTGTGTAATAAAATTGAAGTTTTTCTTTCTTGGTCCGTCTTGCAAAGCCTTCTGCTAAATTACTCGTTATTGAAACTACTGCTCTTTGCATCTGTGATGCCAAACCAAATCTTTCAAACGGTGGAAATGTTCTTGTAATTTTGTATATTTCTAAAACTAAAACATGCGTCTTTTGCCAAACTATTAAATCTGTAAATTCCACGATTTTCATACTCAATACCACATACTGAATACTCGATACTACGATATTCCTGGATAAATTACTTTTATTTTATTTTTTGGGATTTCTAAGATTTCGGAAATGTCTTTCTTGGCCGACTCCGAAATACAAAACACGATGTCAGACTCTTTTTTAACCCAGTGCAGTTTTCTTTTTTGTGTCTCTATAATTTTTTTATCCATTTCCTTGGGAGTTTTGTAAACAGTTAGGTCATATATAATAGTTGCCTTCTTGGCTTTTTTTACCGGAGGCTCTGTCCAGTCCGATGTAATAAAAAAATCCACATCACCTATAAGCCATTCTATAGGCATCATATGGAGATCGTTCCAGATAAAGCTAAGTAGACTTGGCGGCATCTTAAAAGTTTTTATCCGTAGCTTTGGATTTTCCTGAGAATTAAATATTGAAAGATCGATATTTCTTCTCATGCTCGAAAAGAAGAAAATATATTCGTTTTTTTTGTCGACCTTTAATAAATTATGAATTAAATTTTCGAGGTAATTACCAACGCCGGTCTCTTTATATGCGAGCTGACTTATATCAATTCCTATTTTCATATCTCTTATCTTTATTATAGAATCATTTGCATAATTTGCACAAATTCACACAATCTGATTACAGGGATTGATCTTAAGCTTAAGCAAATACTTTTATGAGTTCTTTTATTTCTTCATCTGTTAATTCCGGGTTGTTTCCGAAGTAAAGACCTTGCTCGTGAATTAACTTTGCATTTGGATTATTCAAATAAAGTGAAGAATTCTTTCTAAAAAAGGGCTGCGACTGCATATCTCCTCCTACGATTGGTCTTATTTCGACTCTGTCTTTGCACTTATCAACCAGATTTTCTCTTGTTTTTTTAGATCTGCAAATCAAGGGAATTGCAAAATTAGAAATTTGATCAATGTGCTCAAACCTTAAGGGGTAGTAAAGATCACTCCTCATGCGTATCGCCTTAGCAATTTTAAAGAAATTACCAATCCTTTTTTTAATAATCTCGTCCAAATATCCAAGCTGAACATTTCCCAAAAAACCGTTTATCTCAGTCGTTCTTAAGTTATATCCTAAATCATAAAATGTGTATCTTGAATAAAAAGTCTCATTAACATTATGTTTTATTCTTATCTTTTGCTGACGCTTGGCAGATAGGTTCCTATCCCAACCGTGCGCTCTAACTAAACGAAGCATCGACGAAAGCTCATTACTATCTGTACAAACAGCTCCCCCTTCAATTGTTGACATATGATGGCCTACATAAAATGAAAATGTACTTGCTAGACCATAATTCCCTAATAACTTACCCTGGTAAACCGTACCTAAAGATTCACAGTTGTCTTCTATAAGAATTATTTTATTTTTTTTGCAGATTTCTGCAATACTCTCTATATCATCGCAAAATCCTAAAAGATTTGTAAGGAATAACATTTTTATCGGGTATTTATTAACAATTTTTTGCAGTTTTTTACTGGAAACATTCAGCGTATCCAGCTCAACATCAATCGGAACTGGAGTTAGGCCTAATTCAAAAAGAGGCATTACGTTTGTTGCCCATGTAACCGCAGAAAATCCTACATGATCTCCTTTTTTAATTTTTCCGAGATTAAGAAGCGACTGGATGACTGCAAGATTTGCCGAGGAACCGCTATTTACCATAACGGTGTGTTTTCTTTTTTGCCATTTAGCAAAATTCTTCTCAAAGGACATGCATTCTGGTCCAAAACTTAGAAATTCGGATTTCTTAATAAATTGGTTTAATTTTTTCTTCGTCAGTTCCTCTTTGTAGAATGTGGACTTAACTAATTTAATCATTTTCCATCTATCTCTTTCCGGAGCGATAGCAGAATAATAAATACCGCTAATAAAAAGAACGCTCCCGAGTACATTACTAAGCGCTGAGCTGTAAAAAAGACCCATTGTGCAAAAAGAGGAATCGCCAAAGTTAACGAAAGTAATCCGGCCAAAACAAAAAACTTCGGATCTCTTTTAAGAATCAGTAAGATAAAAACTAAAAAAAATAAAATGTCCTGCGGCTTAAAATCCATTATTTACTTTCGCTCGAATATTTTAAAGCAATATTAGATTCTTGGTTTTTGTTAGAAACGTTCAACACTAAGTCTGCTATTAAACCTGTAAGACCAACTTGAAGTCCTGAAATTATTAAAAGCATTCCCAAGGTTAACAAGGGTCTCCTGCCAATTGACTCTCCTTGAAAATGGAGAATAGATAAATAAAGAGAGATCAAAATTCCCAGCCCAAATAAAATTGCGCCTATAAATCCAAAAAAATGCAGGGGACGCTTTCCATACTTACTTAAGAAAAGCATCGTCATCATGTCTGGCATCTGAGTTAACACTTTCATAGCGCTGTATTTAGATTTACCGTATTTTCTTACATCATGAACCACCGGCACTTCTGTTACGCGAAATCCAGCCTCTGCTACCAAAAGCGGAATAAAACGATGCATTCCTCCGTAAAGATTAAGAGATTTTGCTGCGTCGCTCGTATACAGCTTTAACCCACAGTTGTAATCATGTAGTCTTACTCCCCAAAAAGATGAAGCCATAAAATTAAAAACTTTTGAGAATATAATTTTTGCAAAGGAATCTTTTCTATTTTTTCTCCATCCTGACACCAAATCAAAGCCCTCTTTTTGTTTTTTTATTAAATTGGGAATTTCCGATGGCTTATCCTGCAAATCCCCGTCCATGGTTACGATTAAATCACCTTCAGCTTTCTGAAAACCAAAAGTCAATGCCTCTGCCTTTCCATGATTTCTTCTGAATGAATAAATTTTTATTTTCTGGTCTTTTTTTGCTAAATCCTTTAATGCCTCTAGGGTCTTATCGAAGGATCCATCATCAATGAATACTATTTCGTGGGCCTCTTTTATGCCAAGGAGATTTTTCTTTAGCTCTTGATAAAAATGAGATATACTCTCTTCTTCGTTAAAAACGGGAACAACTACTGATATCATGTGGCAATTTTATCATTTTACTATGTCTTGCGTCCATTCCTAAGCTTAATTAAGCTATAAACACTAATAATTACAATGATAGCCACACCCATGAGGCTAATTATTATTCCCTTTTTCACTAAATTCTGAGGCTTATAATAAACTCGTATAGGATACTCTCCATCTGCAGGAAGAATAAAACTATTAAAAAACTTATTGTAAGGAATGCTTTCTTGAAAATATGTTAACTTAACATTGCTAGCCTCCCAGTTTTTATCAAAATTTTCAGAAAAAACTAATACCTCACCTTTTCTCGCATTCTTTATGCTCAGGCTATATTCAGAAGAACTTTTCTTGACCCAAGAAATATCCAATTCTTGTCTCGTTCCAAAAAAATGATCTTTACTATTAGGGACTTCGAAAACCTTTATTTTTCCAAACCCTTCAACTTCTTTAACATAAGACACTTTTTCAATCTCTGAAATTGTTTTCAAGTATTTTTTTTCGTCATACATTCTGTCTGTTAGAAATATTACTCCGTCATGGTCATAAGGAACTATTATATATCTAACTGAAGCCTGTTCTAAGACAGCCCTCGAACTATCTTTTGAAAGCTCCTTAGCTACGGTATCAATGCTGTAATTACCTAAAAGACCGGTTCCTGAAATTAGAGGATAGTTACTTGAGTAAAACGAATATTTTGAGGACTGAGGTATCCAAATCGTTCTAAAATACTCTGGCTGATTAGTGATAAATTCTCTTAACTCTAAATATTCCATGGGCACTTGAGTGGTTTTAAAAATCCCTCCTAATTGACCTGATAAAGCAGGGCGAATTAGAAAAAGCAGATATAGTATAAGGATCAATAAAAACAAATTCTGCATATTAAAAATTTGGTTTTTAACCAAAAACTTATCTATCGATTTTATTTTTTCATAAATTTTTTTAACGGTAAAAGGAATAAGAAATGCATAGGCAAAAGCTATTCCCACGTACCACTTTGTTGGATCTCTAAACATTACAAAACCGGGGATATTACTAAACATCCAGGAGTATAATTTTCCGAATGGGTCCGTTGTCCCCTTAGAGAGGAATGCGAAAAAAAGAGCAGTAATAGCAAAAAAAACAACAAGCTCTTTCACTTCTTTTTTCTCATTTTTAATAAACAGTAGAGATGAAAATGCTAGTATTGGGAGAAACAAAAATTCTGGTTTAAGAAAATACGTTTTACCAAAAATATTTTCCGGCCAATTTGGTTGCAGTAGAGAAATTGTGTTTTCGAACTTAGCAAAACTAAAAAAATCAATTATTCCAACTGATACAAATTCTGACCCTAATGCTTCTAGGGGATTTTGCCTAAGTAAAATTGTCGGCAAAATCCAAAAAGCATGAAGAAGAGCTGTTCCTAAAAAGACCGGCGGAAAACTGATAAGATTCTTAATATTTGCTCTAAAAAAAACAACTGCAAGAAGAACATAAAACGCTACCGCAGTAAGAGCTACGTAAGCAATACGTACATCGAAAAGAAGCTGCAGGGAGAATACTAAGGTAGTAACTATAACTGCGTTTACTCTCGTTGAAATAGAGATAAACTTATTCCTAAGCAATTTATAAAAACAGTAAAAAACAAGCGGAGCTAACGCATAGGCTAATGACAAAAAAATTTGACCGCCAGCGGTTAACATTAGTATATATGTGTTAAAACAAAAAATAGAAATGGGAAAAAGAACCCAAGGAAAACTAAAAAACTTCCTGAAAAAAATGTACGGAGAAATAATTATCAATAATAGGAACGGATAAAGATACCCAATTCTTTGCACTAGTTGCCAATCTAGTCCCAATCCTGATCCAAGAATTGAAATAGGAAAAGATACTGTGAGATAATTCCATAATAAAGATGCACCATTGGCGCCTAACCCGCTTCTCACTGTCCAATTCCAGGCAGACGGAGAACTAGACAGATCTTTAAGCATTTCGGGATAGTAAATCTGAAAATCTCCTCCAGCGATTAAATCCAAACCAAACCAACTACGAAAAACAATCAATGCAAGAAGAACTAAAGCGCCGGTTAAAAAATACTTTATCATTTTTTGTCAGATTTTTTCTCTTTTAAAAAATCTTTATAAATATATCTTAGTAAAGAGATTACAATTAACAAATAGACAAAAGAAAAATACCTATTTGCTTCCGCATCAGCTCCAAGAAGATATATCATAATACCAATAGACATCATTATCGCTGCAATTTTTTCAACAGAGTGCCTAAATAAAATAAGTATTATTACAAAAGTCAGAATTAGAAGCGAGCTAGGACCCACTATCAGCCTAAGAATTATAAAAAGTAATATTAAAACTGTATGAGACAAAATGCGGCCTTTGGATATATTTTTAGGGAAGGCTCTTTTAAACATTCTTTTATTTTTCATATTTTTTTCTTATTACTATATATAGTATTAGTAATCCAACGAAAACCAAAAGCGTAATAAATCCATTTTTCTTAATCGACTCATGCCTTGCTAGAACGACAGTAACCTCCCTGTTAGAGGAATTTTCTATAAACCACCCGTTAGCATAACCGCTTTGAAAATGAGGGTAAGTTGTTAATCGCCCTCTGGCCTCCCAATCATCAGCAAAAGTTTTATTGAAAGTAAGAAATCCTTTTTTAAAAGTATTTGGAAGAATTACCTTGTATTCCAAAGGAGTAATCTGAGAAACCTTAAGTTTGCCAGTAAAGTCTTCACTTTCCCCCTCAACCATAGAACAAAAAGCTGCAACATGGTTAGTATCAACTGCCCTTTCCAGCATTAAGTCAGAAATTTCAGCTTTGGATTTTTTCGAAGCAATTCCTGGACCGCCTCTAATATAAAGCCAGTAGTTATTTATGTTAAATTCATCAGCTTGAAATATTCTGTCTGAAATCTGATCTTTGTCAGAGGGCCCTAGTGGATTATTGAATAATACATTCTCGGGCTTAAACTGTTTTTCTTGTATTTCTTTCTTATTCAACCTTTTAATTGCGAGTATTACTTCTACTTCTTGATCCGGATTTTTTAGCTTATAACTTAACCTATAATTTCTGCTCATAAGCTTTCCGACGGGAAGTTCGATAATTTCTTCAGGACTTATTATGATAGACTTTTTGTTTATGTATTCTTCTGTGGTATAAAAAATGTTTGCCAAATACCTTCTCCTGCTTAAGGGTATCGACCTAGAAAAATCTACTTCAGTTTGGCCTTTATTTTCTTCTTTAATAAGGAGTTTCTTTACTTTTGAACCGGGCACATAAACTCTTGCATTACATAAATAATCTCCTTCCTTAACTATATCGAGGCTTAAACTCATCCGTTTTTTAGTACCTGTTATTAAACGGTCTATTTCGCCTTTCTCATCGCATTCTTCACAAGTTCCTATGCTTATATAAGTTCCTATGCTTGATTCATAAATTCTTCTGTCTTTGCTTGTGCTAATTACCGCAGAACCAATCACATCAGGCGTTTTTTTAGACAAAATGGCGTAATCAGTAGGCTTAGTCAAAAGTGAATTTGCGTACGCTCCTTTTGACTGCAAGGCGAATCCGAAAGTTGATATTTTATCAAGTTTTTTATATCTGTAAACTGTGAAATATTCGTTGATATCTTTTTTTTCAAAGTCCGTATCTAGATCCAATCTTTTCATCATTTCTTTAGGATTAATATATAACCAGTTTGAAGCATAATATGGAATATTATCGTGGCGGATCAAAACAAAAGAAATCTGAGTTTTGTACAGATAGCTCTTAAAGTCGTCATACTCGTTATTTTGGAGAAGTACATAAGGAACTTGATTACTCGCTTCAGACTTAGGCTTCAATGCAAGCGTGGTTACAAAGCTACAGTCTATTGTCTGCGAAAGAAGATCTACCCCCATGTAAGATGTTCCGTATTTAAACCAATTAGCGCTTGAGATCCATGCTCCGCGGGGCACAACCATCACTGCTTTCCCCTTACACTCTGGCTCAAATACTTTCTTGAGCTGAGTATATTCAGGAGGAATTTTTGTTTTTGCATTAAAATTATAATTTTTGTGCTGATACGTAAAAGGCTCATTTCTTATATTGTCTGAACGGAAAAGGAAAAAGGGACCGGTGATGATAATTCCTGTAATAAAAAGAGCTAAGGAAAAAAGAACTAAGTATAATTTATTTTTAAGCTGCGTAACCCTGCCAAAAAGTAATGCTGCTGCAATTGAGAGAATAAGGAAGTAAGGAAAAATGTAATAGATTCCTGCTTTATGATAAAACTCTCGAAATGCACCGAAGTATGGCACGTGTTCAAAAGCCAATCCTAAAATAAACGAGAACGGAGGATTGCTGAATTTAACAATAAAAAGAGAAATTAAAAGCATTGTTGTTAAATACAAAAGAGTTGTTCTGGATTTGATTTTTTTGAGAGAAGCCAAAAAAAATAACAATAAAGCAGGGAGGAAAAAAAGAGGAAGTGTGAATAATTTATTTGCAGTATAATAATCGCTCCAGCTAAAAGGATTACCCACCATCATAGGTATTCCAAGAATCCTTAAAGAATTTAAAAGCTGAGCCGGTTCAAATCCCCCTTTAAACCAAGAGATTGTTCCTGTACTTGACTGAAATTCATACAAGTCACGAAATCCAAGAATAGCTGGGAAGAACCACCACCATTGCGAGAGAATGATAAGAAGCAGAAATAAAAATAAAGATAGGGCATTAAGACTAATTATTTTAGTTCTTGAAGTAAGAAAATAAATTACTAAATATAATGTTATCCAAACAAAATACTGTGCAAGAAAAATATAAGTTCCAAAGCCTGGACTCATGAGAATTAGTGTTCCGAAGAAAGCAATTAACCAAAATGATTTATTAGAATTTGCTTTTGCTTTATCCAGAGAATAAATCTTAAAAAGCGACAATATGTTAAAAGGTAAAAATGCGATTATGTAAGCATCTGGATTAAACATAAAAAACGCATAGTAAAATGTATAAAGATTAAATGTGTAGAGAAGGGCAAAGAAAAAAGAAAAGAATAGGTAGAGATTATGCATATTTCGATTACCTAAAACCTCAGTCCATAAATAATTAACTAGAAAATAAAAACCCATCACTGACGAAGATAGTAGAAAAACATAAAGTAAATACTGAGAGATTGAAAGACTTTTGAAAACCACACTTCCAAAAGAAAGCATAAGCCAGTAAATTATTCCGCTCCAAGAAGTCTCAGAGTTCCAGGGAAAAACATGACTATCAAGGTTGTAGTAAAGCCGAATAAATGAATTCTTAGGATCAATCGGAACAAATGAATCAACGTAATAAATAAATGAGTTATCAGAAAACCAATGTCTAATAACTAAAAGGCAGAGCATGATAGCAGTCAGTGAAAATACTAAATGAGCCTTGTTGGAAATTAGAAATTTTAAAAGATCATTGATTTTTTTTGTTCTTATTTTTACTTACTCCTTTCATTAAGAGAAAATATATATTTCTTAAAAGCACAAAGACTAAAAATCCGTACATAAATGACATATAATGATTTGCCTCAACTAGCCTTCCTTGAAGATAAAAAATCACTGCAAGGATAAAATATATCAATGCTCCGTACTCAAATTTTACTCTTAAAAAAAGAATGGATAAAAATAAACTATATAGCAGTATGTATTTATCTCCAAAAAAAAGACGAGCGATTAAAAAATAAACAATAAGATACTGCCATCTTAAAAAGCTTTTTTCACTAATTAAGTCAATTTTTTTTACTATTTTTTCCATAGACGAAGATAGATCATAAACATGATGATCGTAGCAATTATAGAAACAGCGCCTAGTTTTTCAACATTTTTATGTCTTTTAAACTTAATTGTTATTTTGTCATCACTTGCTCCATCAATAAACCATGCGTTAGAATATCCGCTAGCATAATGAGGAAAGGTCCTCCCGGTATCGTCATACGCTTCCCAGTCTGGACTATGAGTCTGATTAAAGCTGAGAAAACCTTTATATCCTCGGGGTAAATCGATTGAATAACGAACCGGACTATGTCTAGTAACTGTTAAGTCTTTCCCCTCTTCGCCTGTATTATTAAGCGTTGTAGTACACACCAACTGAATATCATCATTTCTAATAGCAGTTTTTATCGCCAAATCCTTTATATTAACTTCTGTTCCTTCCGAATTCAAAGAGTACAAATAAAGATAGTAGTCCCGAGAGCTAGGAAGATCTATTGTGAAATTTTTTTCATGCTTAAGAGTAGAATTAACATCCCTATCAACTATATCTATTAACGGAACGTTATCGTCAGTCGATACAATTGATGTTAAATGATTTAGCGCGTCTGTTTTTATTCTCCCCTGGGAGATAGCTATCATTGTTTTCCCGCCTGAGCCTGCGAGAGTATCAAAACTTAGCTTGTAAACCCCCGGTTCAATCTTTCCCAGAAACACTTCCTTTACCATTCCGGGAGAATGACTGATTTGATCAATGTTGAGGATTTGAATTGGGTCGAACCTAATTTGCGCAAGATAACTTCCTTGGGAAAAAGAATTCAACCCTTCCTGCTTTAATTTTCTAAGCTTAAAATCTTGATTATCAACTAAAACTTCTCTGATAACTAAATTATTCCTAGCAGGTATTGCATCGCAAGCATAGTCCCCCTTAACGGAAATATCCAGACGAGCTACCAATAAATTATTACTATAGTCTGTTTGAACAATCCCCTTGGAAAAATAGCCATAAAGTTCTTCCTGAAAACTTAACATTCCAATCATTTTTTTTCTATTCACCGGGCTGTTCAAAAATTCATCATTTCTAAATAGCCCCGAAGCATAAGAAAAAGTGGAATTTTTTTCTAAACTTATAAAATTACTTATTTCGATTAATTTATTATTTTTTTCAAAAGGCCCTGCATCGTAATTAGAAAAATATAATCTTATCTGTTTCCATTTATTAATATATTCGTCAACATTGTTACTGAATTCTTTTTGATTTTTTTCTTTTATAGAATCTATTATTTTGGCGTAGTTTTCATTAGTATTTATTATGCTTAAGCTAATAAGAATTCCTACCGGCAAGTTTGATTCCTTTTTTAATATCTTTGTCTTTATAAACCTCTTAATCATAGCTAGCTTTCCAGTATTTCCTTTAAAAGCATCTTTGGGATCGATTTTGTCGCATCCAATACAATTTGCTACAGTAGTATACAGAGTTACCTTATCTTTAAACTTTTCAATATCAAGCTTATCGTTAAATATTACTGGCTGTCTCATGTCGCCAATTGATTTGGAGAGAACCAAGTAATCTACTCCGCTTGCTAGATTTGACTGTGTATAAACTACTTCCGAAGTTAAATGAAATCCGTAATCACCTAAATCTTCTTTTTCGTATTCAAAGAGTGAGAAGAAATCATCACTATAAATCTTTTTAAAATCTTTATCCGATAAAAACAATTTCTCAGCTTTTACAGGATCCACATGAACCCATTTAACCAAACCAAAAGGCATGAAATCATACCTAATTAGAACATATTGGATGCCGCTTTGCTTAAGATTATTTTTAAAACCTGTTAGGTCCCCTCTTTGTAAATGCAGATAGGGGGACTGAAGCGCTGACTCAGCTTCTCCATTAAACATTGCAGTTGATAAAAAATTACAAGATATTAAAGAAGGTAGAATGTCTTGCCCAGCATACGACGTATTATACTTTTCCCAAATTCCGTCAGTCACAAAACCACTCCGGGGAAGATTGGCAATACTTTTCCCCCTACATCTCTTTTCCAAGAATTCCTTTAGAGAATAATATTCCGGAGGTACTTTTGTTTTGGAGCTTATCGTGTACTCTTTACCTTCTAGGTTAAACTTTTCCCTTCTAATATTGTCCCGGCCGAAAAGAAAAAATGGCCCAGAGAGTACTAAAAAGGCTGCGGCAAAAATTACTATAAATAAATAAAGCACAACTTTTGTCTTTTTTTTCAAAAGCATATTTACAAAAAAAACTAACCCTACTGATATGAAAATAAAATATCCAGGAATAAAATAAACTCCGGCTTTTTGAAAAGCGTCTCTGAAAGCTCCAAAGAAAGGGATATAGCTAAAGGCAAAGCCTAGGATCCATGCGAAGGGAGGATTGCTGAATTTGACAATAAAAAGAGAGACTAAAGTCATTCCTAAAAGGAAGGTCATAATATTACTTAGTTTGTTTTTCGCAAGGCTGATCAGGGCAAAAATCACAAGAAATGGAAATATAAAAAGAGGAAGTGTAAATAAATTACTGTTTTCAAGAAGCGGACTCCAGCTGAATTTGTTATTTGCCATGAGTCCACTTCCCAGTAGTCTTGTGGTATTTAGTAACTGGCTGGGATCATATCCCCTTCTAAACCAAAAAGCAGTACCAAAACTACTCTGCCCGCTGTATGATTCTTCGATAATTGAGAATGCGGGTATAAACCACCATAAATTAAAAAGTATTACTAAAAAAAAGAATAAAACGGTTTCTAATGTTTTCCAACTTAAAATCTTTTGTCCTGACACAAGAATAAAAAATCCAATATAAGTTGCCAGCCAAATTAGATACTGTAGGTAAAAAACATAAACGCTAAAGCCCGGAACCATACAGAAAAGAGAAGCAAAAAAGATAAAAACCCATAAAAAACGGTTTTTTTCATTTCCTCCATCAAGAGGATAAATCTTGATAAGAGCCAATATATTTAAAGGGAGGAAGGATAAAAGAAACGTTCCTGGATTGAACATGAAATAGAAGTTAAAAAAAGTAAAAATATTGAATGTATATAAAACTGCGCAGACTAACGCAGCGAGTTTTAACAGCAACTTGTTAGAACTCGATTTAAAAAGTGTTTCTAAAATATTAATGGCAAGTGAATAAAAGCCTATTACCGAAAAGGATAAAAGAAAAACGTAAACACTGAATTGGCCAATTGAAAGAGCGAGAGATGGAGAATGAATAACTAGTTTGGGCAGAAACAAAATACCCCAATAAATAAACCAACTCCATGCTGAAGATGCGTATCCCGGAAAAAGCCGTTCACGCCAAAGATAATATAAATGCTCAAAGGAATTTTTTGAATCAAAAGGTAAATAGGAGTCCCAAAAATACATTACATAGCCACCTTTAAACCAATGTCCTACTGCTATAAAAGCGAGAACCAAAGAAGTAATGCAAACAAAAAAAACGAACTTATGCTGACTTAACTTTTTTATCATTTATGCAACAAATTTCTCTATTATCTTTCCGTATTTATGCGTCTTTTGAGTAGATTTTTTAATGTAAATTAATAAGTAAAATTTTCTTATAATCCGGAGGATTAATTTAGGCACAATAAGTGCAACAAATAAATTCAACATAAAGTAAATCTCACGATTTAATTCCGGCTCTAGCTCTCGAATCCTTACGGCTAATCTTAACATATTTTTCCTTCCCGTAAATAGCTTAATTATCATGAAATTCTTTACATACACATTTAATAGGTGTTCCCTGCGAAACTCCTTGTATTCATTGTTTTTAAGCCTAGATTTTAGGAATACGAGGAGCTTTTCCGTAGATAGTTTTCCGCTTTCTACTGAATACAAGGGATAACGGCTATAGCTTTTTTTATTCCAAACTGACCACCCCGCTATAAAATAAGGCTTGTTAAGATAAATTGCTCCAAACTTTTTTGTTGTATAAAAAATTATAGGAAACCAGGAATAAAGATCTGAATAAAAAATACCCACTCCTTTTCCTAGGTCATTTTTGAATAAAACGCCTGCGATAAATGACGCATCGGCTTTCAGTAAAAATTCAATTATTTTGCTATTCTCTTCACCTGCGCGAATTTTGACATTTTTTTCATAAAATTTACTTGCCCTAAAATCAAAAATGTTTTTTTTATCAGGTGAGAGACTTAAGTAATTTAATCTTACATAACCAGGTTTTTCTTTCAATATTATTTTTTGAACTTCCGTAAGGCAATCTTTATCGATGATGAAGTCATCATCGCCTTGGAGCAGAACATATTTTCCCTGAGCAAGCTTTACAGCTTTTCTCAAATTTGGCAGAACACCAATATTAATCTTGTTTTTATAATACATAATCCTTTTGTCATTAAATAATTCTATAACCTCTTTTGTGTTATCAGTCGATGCATTATCAGAAATTACTATTTCAAAATTCTTGAAATCTTGATCGACTATTGACTTTATGGCATGTTTAAGATCATTTGATCTATTGAATGTTGGAATGACAATTGAAAAAAAAGGGTTAATCATCTTTCCTTAAAAAAACATTTCTTTGGTTGATAATCTCTAAGGCATTTCTATTATTTAATTTTGAACGATTAATATATATAAAAAGGTAAACCCTTCTTAACATCTCAAGAACAGTTCTTGGGGTCAATATGGCGCCTGTAAGTCTAATCCAAAAAGACAATTTGATTTTGAAATAAGGCTCGATTGCCAGAAGTCTTTTCGCAATTTGAATAGTGTTATTGTTACCAGTAAAAAGCTTTATTACCATAAATCTTTTTACATATACAAGATCTAGCTTTTCTATTATAAACTTGCTGTAATCTTTCTCATTAATTTTACCTTTAATAAATTCGAAAAATCTTTCTGAGGTTAATTCACCATTTCTTATTGAATAAAGGGGGTTAAAATTGTTAATCCTCACCCTCCACTCAGACCACCCAGCAACAATAAAAGGATGGTTTAAATAGTATGCCCCATACTCTTGTGAACAATAAAAAATTATCGGAAACCATGAATACAGCTCTGATTCTATTATATCTGCCTCCTTAGGTAAATCATTTTTAAAAACATTTCCTGTTAGAAATGATGGATCAGCTTTAAGTAAAAAATTAATCGTTTTTAGATTTTTTTCTTTTGGCTTTAATAAAACATCGCCCCTGTATCCTTTTGTGCCCCGATAATCAAAAATATATTTTATATCGGAAGAGAGACTGAGATAGTTAAGTCTCACGAATCCCACT
>CAZSXQ010000001.1:14297-39093 GCA_964611415.1 uncultured Gammaproteobacteria bacterium | reverse complement strand
GCGATACTTAGAAAAGGTGCTTTAGAAGGCTCATCATTACCCGGAAAGCTTGCGGACTGTCAGGAAAAAGACCCAGCGCTTTCCGAGCTTTATCTGGTTGAGGGAGACTCAGCAGGAGGCTCTGCCAAGCAAGGGAGGGATAGGAAATTCCAGGCAATTCTTCCTCTCAAAGGAAAGATTTTAAATACTGAAAGAGCAAGATTAGACAAGATAATAGAACATGAAGAAGTAAAAAATCTTATCATTGCTCTTGGAATGGGAATAGGGGAGACTGTTAAATTTGATAAATTAAGATATCACCGGGTAATTATCATGACAGATGCAGATGTCGACGGAGAACATATCGAGACACTAATTCTTACTTTCTTTTTTAGACATCTTCCTGAGATTATAAAAGCAGGATATCTTTATATAGCTCAGCCCCCGCTTTATAAAGTTCAGATAGGCAAAAACGCTCAGTATGCTTATTCCGATACGGAGAAAGACGACATAATAAAAGTTGGTGGTAAAAAAGTTGACGCTTTAGCTATTGCTGTTGAAGGAGAAGCTATTCCTGAAACAAACAAAAAGGGCGTTAGCATACAACGCTACAAAGGTCTCGGAGAAATGAACCCGGAACAACTTTGGGAAACTACTATGAATCCGGCAAATAGAGTTCTTAAACAGGTAAACATAGACGATGCTGAAGAAGCAGACGCTGTGTTTACTATGCTTATGGGAGATGAAGTTCCGCCGAGAAAACATTTTATTCAAAGCAATGCTAAAACTGCAACCTTAGACGTTTAAAAAGGTCTGTACCTTTGAGCCTAAAATTGCTATAATATTTTTCATGGATTTATCAATCATTACAAATAAAGCACTTGAAATTTGCCTCGGCGCAGGAGCTCTCTCCATACTTTATGGTTTATATCTAAGCTTCGTCATCCTTAAAAATCCCCGAGGAGACGAAAAAATGAATGCAATCGCTGATGCGATTTCAGAAGGAGCCGCGGCATTCATGAAAACACAGTATTTGGTCATATCTGTTATTGGAATAATAATCTTCGCAATTCTTTTCTTCGCATTTGGTTTGTATACCGCTGCAGGATTTGGAATAGGCGCTTTATTTTCAGCCGCTGCGGGAATTATAGGAATGAGCATTGCTGTAAGAAGCAACATAAGAACTGCGCAAGCAGCAAAAAGCGGGCTCGCAAAAGCTTTTGATATGGCATTTAAAGGAGGCGCTGTAACCGGACTTATGGTTTGCGGTTTGGCTCTTATATCGGTTGCAGGGTTCTATCTCTTTCTCAAAAATCAAGACGCGACGCCCGATCTTCAGCCCCTTATCGCACTTGGATTCGGAGGTTCGCTAATCTCGGTTTTTGCAAGACTAGGAGGCGGAATATTTACAAAATCTGCTGACGTCGGAACAGACATGGTTGGAAAAATTGAGAAAGGGATTCCTGAAGACGACCCAAGAAACCCGGGCGTAATTGCAGATTTAGTAGGAGACAACGTAGGGGATGATGCTGGAATGGCGGCAGATCTTTTTGAAACGTATATAATAACGGCTGTAGCAGCCATGATCTTAGGAGATCTAGCATTCAGAGGCAACAACGCGGTTTTAATATATCCGCTACTCATTGGCGCGATCTCGATTGTAACTAGCATTGTCGGTACGTGGTTTGTGAAAGTGAGAGGTGGAGCAATCATGACTGCGTTATATATGGGACTCGGAGTTTCTTCGGCGCTCGCTCTTGGCGGTTTCTATTTACTTACAAACCTTCTTTTTCCTCAGGGATTGGGAGATATCAGCGCATTAGAGCTATTTTACTCCTCAATAATTGGGCTTGTTATAACCATTGGAATGGTAGGAATTACGGAATATTTCACTTCCAAAAAATTCGGTCCAGTCAAAACAATTGCTAATGCTTCAAAAACGGGACATGGAACAAACGTTATTGCAGGACTTGCAGTTTCCATGAAATCAACACTTCCTCCCATTCTTTTAATTTCTGCAGGAACCCTACTGGCTTTTCAATTCGCCGGACTTTATGGAATTGCGATAGCTGCAATGTCTATGCTTTCTCTTACGGGAATCATCGTAGCAATTGATGCGTTTGGACCTATTACTGATAATGCGGGAGGAATTGTAGAAATGTCAGGTCTTCCCGAAAAAGTAAGAAACGTCACAGATCCCCTAGACGCAGTAGGCAATACCACTAAAGCAGTTACAAAAGCATATGCAATCGGCTCGGCTGGTCTTGCGGCACTTGTGCTTTTCGCAAGCTACACCGAAGAACTAGCCAGGCTTGGAGGAGGAATTACCGCGGCATCATTTTCGCTATCCGACCCTAGAGTTATCGTAGGATTATTTATAGGAGGAGCCCTTCCTTATATTTTTGCGGCATTTGCTATGGAAGCAGTAGGAAAAGCAAGCGGTGCTGTAGTTGAAGAAGTAAGACGTCAATTTAGAGAAATTAAAGGAATAATGACTGGAAAAGCCCAGCCTGAGTATGCAAAAGCGGTCGACATCGTAACTAAAGCGGCAATTAGGCAAATGATAGTTCCAGCTTTAATACCCGTGGTTACACCTATTGTTATCGGATTCACCTTAGGACCACAGGCTTTAGGCGGACTTTTAATAGGATCAATCATAACCGGACTTTTCGTAGGAATATCTATGACAACTGGCGGAGCAGCCTGGGATAACACCAAAAAATATATTGAGGAGGGAAATCTTGGAGGTAAAGGAAGCTTTGCGCATCAGGCAGCCGTAACCGGAGACACAGTAGGCGATCCGTACAAAGATACTGCGGGTCCAGCAATTAATCCAATGATCAAAGTTTTGAACATTGTTGCATTGCTAATTGCCTCATTCCTAGTGTAATTTTCAATTCTTAATGAACTCAAACAACCTAATCTTAAAGAAGGTGATTTATAAATGAAACCAAATAATAAATGTCCAAAATGCGGAGGAGAATTTGAAGAGGGAGTGACTGCAGACCAAATGCCTGGTGGAGCCATCAAGGCAAGATGGGCGACAAAAATTAGGGGTTTTTTTCTTCCTCTAGAAAACAAAAAGAATATAACATCAATGAGATGTAAGAATTGCGGATACTTAGAGAATTACGCAAACTAAAATTTATGGCCGAAATCGGTAAACTTCAACAAACTGGAATATCTGAAGAAATGAAGCGAGCGTATTTAGATTACGCTATGTCTGTTATAGTCTCCCGTGCGCTTCCAGACGTAAGAGACGGTCTCAAGCCAGTCCACAGAAGAATTCTTTTCGCCATGAAAGAGCTGGGACTTTCCCATAGCGCGAAATATTCTAAAAGCGCGAAAATAGTCGGAGAAGTCATGGGAAAATTCCATCCTCATGGAGATACTGCAATCTATGATGCCTTGGTTAGGCTTGCTCAAGATTTTTCAATGAGATATCCATTAATAGACGGTCAGGGAAATTTCGGGTCAATGGACGGAGATCCTCCCGCTGCTATGCGCTATACGGAAGCAAGAATGGCCACGATAACAGGGGAAATGTTACTTGATATTGAGAAAGAAACCGTAGACTTCGCAGGAAACTTTGATGACACGATCCAGGAGCCAAAATATTTACCCTCCAGACTTCCAAATCTCCTCTTAATGGGAAGCGAAGGAATTGCGGTAGGAATGGCCACAAAAATACCACCCCATAATCTAGGTGAGGTAATTGATGCCATAAACTTTATGCTGGACAAAACTAAAATAACAATGGAGCCAATGACTGTCACATCCGACGTCACAATCGACGAGCTTCTGGAGTTTATTAAAGGCCCGGATTTCCCAACAGCAGGGGCCATATACGATGCTTCTGAGATCAAAAACGTGTACTTAACCGGGCGAGGAAGAATTTTAATACGAGGCAAAGCAGAAATTGAAGAAATAGGACAGGGAAAATCCGCGATTATTATAACTGAACTTCCTTATCAGGTTAATAAAGCTCTTCTAGTGGCGCGTATTGCAGATCTTGTTAAAGAAAAAAAGATCGAGGGAATTTCCGATCTAAGGGATGAATCAGACAGACATGGAATTCGAGTAGTAGTAGAGCTTAAAAGAGATTCATCTCCCAAAAGGATTTTAAATAACCTTTTCAAAAATACTAGTCTCCAAACGGTTTTCTCAGCTAATGTTGTTGCATTAGTCGACAATACTCCTCAAACTCTTAACCTAAAAACTATCCTTGAGGAATACATAAAACATAGATATTTAATAGTTAAAAAAAGATCCGAATTTGAGTTAAAACAGGCTAAGGCAAGGCTTCACATTCTTGAAGGACTCAAAATCGCAGTTGATAACCTAGATGCTGTGATTAAAACGATAAGAGAAAGTAAGACACAGGAAGATGCCAAAACCAACTTAATGACCAAATTTAAGCTGTCCGAGCTTCAGGCAACAGCAATTCTTGATCTTCAGCTGAGACGCCTTGCCGCACTAGAAAGACAAAAAATCGAAGACGAATATAAAATGGTGCAGGAAACCATAACATACCTTGAAGATTTACTTAACCACCCCGAGAAAATTCTAAAAGTTATTAAAGATGAATCCGATTATCTTAAAGAAAAATATGCTGACGTACGAAGAACCAAGGTTTATAAAGGGAAAGTTGGAGAATTTTCGGAAGAAGACTTAATTCCTAACGAACCCACAGTAATCACTCTCACCACAACCGGATATATTAAAAGACAAAGCTTAACTAGTTTCCGAACCCAGCAAAGAGGAGGAAAAGGCGTTAAAGGAATGACTACGAAAGATGAGGATGGAATTATGAACATTCGTTCCTGCGAAACCCATGATAATATTTTATTCTTCACTAATAAAGGAAAGGTTTATCAAACAAAAGCATATGAAATTGACGAATCTTCGAGAACCAGTAAGGGAACAGCAGTGATTAATTTGATAAACATAGAGTCCGGAGAAAAAGTTGAGTCTTTTATCACATACAATAAAAACGACCAATTTAAATATATTTTTCTCGCAACTAGGAACGGAACCGTCAAAAAAACAGCCATGACAGAGTTTGAGAATATAAGAAAATCAGGAATTGTAGCTATAAAAGTTGATAAAAATGACGAACTTGTCTGGAGCAATCCGACAACAGGAGATGACGACATCTTTGTTTATACCAGAAACGGAAAATGCATTAGGTTTCCAGAAAAACTGGTTAGACCACTGGGAAGAGCAACCAGGGGAGTTAGGGGAATAAAACTTACCGGAGATGACTTAGTGGTAGGAATGGACGTTGTAAAAAAAGACGATATTCCCATGCTTATAACAATTATGGAAAACGGATATGGTAAAAAAACTGTGGTTAAAGAATTTAATGCTCAAAGCAGAGGCGGTATGGGAGTAAAAATAGCAGAGGTTACAGTAAAAACAGGAAAAGTTGCCTCTTCTCAAGTAATCCCACCTGAGTGCAAAGAAGTAATAATCACGTCACATAAAGGTCAGGTTGTACGAATTGACATTAATTCTATTCCAAAGCTCTCCCGCGCAACCCAGGGAGTAATACTTATGCGCTTTTCAAAAGAAAATGACGGTGTCTCATCTATAACCTGCGTAGAATAATGAAAATTGACGGACGGGAAATTGCCCAAGAAATATTGCTAGATCTTGCAAAAAAAGTTGAATCTTTAAAGAAATCGGAAATTACTCCTACAATGGCAATTTTACTAATGGGGGACAATAAAGCTTCTGAAATCTATGTTAGACAAAAAACCCTAAAAGCAGAAAGCATAGGAGCAAAAGTAGAATTATTTAGATTTCCAAATGGCGTAACAAACGAAAAAGTTGAAAAAATTCTACATAAGCTCATCCGAGATAAAAATATACATGGAATAATTCTTCAGCGCCCGGCACCAAAAAATATTAATGCCGACAAACTCACCGAATTAGTTCCCCCCGAGAAGGAAATAGACGGATTTGGCTTACATCCAATTTATTCGGTTCCGGTTGCCGAAGCAGTCTTGGAATTGCTTAAGAATGTTCACGGGAATGAAAAGACGAGGATGGACTTCTTGGATTGGCTCAGGTCAAAAAAAATAATCTTAATCGGAAAGGGTGAAACCGCAGGAAAACCAATCATAGAACATTTCGCAAAAATCGAAATATATCCTACTATAGTTGACTCAAAAACAAAGAGCAGAGGAGAAGTAATTAAATCAGGAGATATAGTTATTCCATCCGTAGGAAATCTTGTAGTAAGTCCTGGAGAGATTAAAAAAGGAGCTATTCTCATCAGCGTTGGAATTTATACAAACGAAGAAGGAAAACTAAAGGGAGATTATGAGGATGAAAAAATTCAAGAAATTGCCAGCTTCTACTCTCCGACTCCCGGAGGCGTAGGACCCGTTAATGTTGCATGCTTGTTAAAAAATCTTGTAGAAGCCGCCAGTTCCTCTGAGCAAAGATAAAAGATAAACTTATAGTTGAATCTCTAACTACATAATAGATCGATAAATCAACACTTATTTAGTTTGACTTAAAACTTATAGTGTGTTAAAATCCCGGCAATGAACGAAAAAGATCAATTTGATATCAAATATTGGGGCGGCGATTATTTCTACGTACACCAAAATGAAGAACAACCTAAAAGAACAGTTAGAAAAAAGCTCTTAATCGTCTTTAGCTTTATAGGAATACTTGCGCTATTGCCTATAACCATGATCGGATTAACCAATCTCAATATAAATCAAGCGAAAAAAATAAGCGTAGCATCAGAACCACAAGCGTTTGAGAAAAAGAAAACAGTTAATCAAAATACTAAAGCTGAAGCTTCTAAAACATCCACCATTGAAGTTGTAAACAACGATAGCTATTGGAAAATATCTAAAAGAGCCTGCGGAACAGGAAAGTATTATTTATCGATTCAAGCACAAAACGGCGGCAAGGCACTTTATAAGGGAGAAAATGTAACAGTTGATTGCAGCCTATAAGTTAGATTGCCCCCACTTGACAAACCCCCAACACATATATTTAGATATATATAGCCATGGAAAAAAGAGGAGTAGATCTAATCGGTGGAATCGTCGTTTTTTTTGTACTTTTATTTGTCTACACTAAATTTTTAGGCCCTATTCCTTTTAGTGTAAACAGCATAAATACAAATAACCAGACGCCGTTTGAGGTAACCGGCACTGGAAGCGCTGCTGGAGCCCCTGATAAGGCTCTTCTAAGCCTTGGAATCACGGAGACAGCCTCAAGTATACTTGACGCCCAGAGCAAGGCAAATCAGAAGGCTGAAGCCATAATCTCTAGCTTAAAAAGGCTCGGGATAGATGAAGAAGATATTAAGACCTCAAATTATTCAATTAATCCCAATTACGACTTCAGCGCTAATTCACAAAGAATTACCGGCTATACGGTAAGTCAAAATTTTGAAGTAGAAACTCCAATAGATAAAGCAAACAAAGCTATTGACGGATCTACTCAAGCTGGCGCAAACTTAGTAGGGAACGTAAGCTTCGCATTGGATGATGATAAGAAGCTTGAGCTGGAAAATGAAGCAAGAAAAGAGGCAGTTGATATGGCAAAAAAATCAGCAGAGGGTCTAGCTAAGGCATCCGGGATAAAATTAGGAAAAATTATAAACGTCAGAGAAAATTTCGGCGGGGCAATACCTAGAGCTGTAATGATGGAGGCAAAGGATGCAATTGGAGGAGTACCTGAAAATCCTACCAATATCACACCCGGAGAATCTAAAATAGAAGTCAATGTTACGCTTACTTATCAAACAAATTAATTTATGTCCAAGAACGAACAAAGATTTCAAAAAGCATTCCTGCTACAAATGAGAGCAACTTTTAGGGGAAATCCCAACCAAGCCGGTAGAGCAAGGCAAATGGTCAATTACTACAGGAAAAAACTAGAAGAAAAGAACTAGCGAACCTCAAGAAACCTACTTATTTCCACTATGGAATGACTTATGCACCTCGCGAAGCTGTTTATTGGTAATATGGGTATAAATTTGGGTCGTAGCTATATTCTTATGTCCTAGCATCTCCTGAACTGAGCGCAGATCTGCTCCATTAGTAAGTAAATCTGTTGCAAAACTGTGTCTTAAGGTATGAACTGTGGCATCAACGGGCAATCTGCTTGCTCTAACGTATTTTTTGACCACTCTTTCAACGCTTCGAGCAGTAAGCCTCATTCTTTCCCCGTTATTCTCCTCAGTAACTCTTCCAGAGTACCTGATGAACATGGGTTTGAAGCTATCTTTGCGTATATTGATGTATTTTTGTATCCAATCAGCGGCTCTATCCGAAACGAACACAATTCTTGATCGTCTGCCTTTTCCTATAATACCAAACTCTTTTCTTTCCAGATTGATCTGGTCACGATTTAGACTAACGAGCTCAGACACACGAAGACCTGTAGAAAAGAGGAGTTCCATAATAGCTCTGTCTCTAATCCCTTCCTCCTTAGAAGTATCTGCCGCAATCACTAGTCTTTCTACCTGATCTCTTTCCAAAAACTTTAATGATCTACTCTCTGTTTTTGGTAGGTCGATCTTGGATGGCTCAAGAGTCTTATGGTCATTTTTTATTAAGAATCTAAGAAAAGAGCGGAGAGCAATTACGTAGTAGTTCTGAGTAACACGGGCAAGCCCTGCTCCTTTATTATCCGTTTTGTTGGAAAGGAAAACCCTGTACTTTCTGATATCAGAGAGATCAACCTGCTCCAACGATTTATCAGAAATCGTAGAAATATACCATGAAATAAAGATATTTAAGTAGTGTCTGTAATCGCGAATCGTGAGCTTGCTGCAGTTTTTTTCTACCTCAAGGTATTCAAGAAAATCTCCCGTTAGACGATTGAGCTCATCTTCCATAATACTATAAGTTATAATTTAAGGCTAATTTTTTTAGATAAAGGCTGTTGGCAGTCACAAAAGGGAAGTGCCACGTTTTGAATCTTTCTATATCAAAGAATATCTTAATAGTACAAAAGATTCCATCCCTAAACAAGCAGACGGGTAAGCGCATTCTTTAAATTGTACGACGTATCGGGATAACTGTCAATTCGTCACGATCTTTTACTAATTTATTAACAGAATCCCAAAGACTATGATCACCCTTAGTCTTCTTAAGAAGCCAATATTAGAATCCCCAATACTTTAGTGAGGATGTGTAAATGTAGTTCCGATTTTCATAAACTTATTTTTTCTAAACTACCAGAAAGATTATTCTCAAAAATCAAATTAAGCATTTCCTGCATTTTTGGATGAATGTCGGTAACATAAAATTTATAATTAGGTTTTTTGTTTGACATCAAACCTTTTTGCTTTAGAACTTTTTTTAATTCTGTTGCAGTTGGTTTTGCGGAATCGATTAATGAAACTTTATCTCCTAAAATTTCTCCAATAAGATTTTTAATTAATGGATAATGAGTGCATCCAAGAATTAAAGTATCAATTTTGATTTTATTAAATGCTGACAAATATTTCTCAGTGATAAGTTTGGTAGCCGGATCATTTATCAAACCCTCTTCAATAAGCGGGACGAGCAATGGAGCGGCAACTGACAAAATTTCCGTAGCCTTATTTTTCATTTTAAGCTGTGCATCGTAGGCCCTAGAATTCACCGTAGCGCGTGTTCCTATGATACCCAGTACGTTTGTATGGGTACTTAGTAATGCCGATGAGACAGTTGGCGAAATTACATCAATAACCGGAATTTCACCGGCGATTTTTTTAATTTCAGACAAACTAACAGCAGACATTGTATTACATGCAATTACTAATGCTTTTACACGTCTCCTAAGAAGAAAGCTTGTTAGTTCTAATGCAAACTTATTAATGGTGTCTTTATTTCTGGTTCCATATGGAACCCTAGCGGTATCTCCTAAATAAATTATAGATTCGTTTGGGAGTATCCCTAAGACTTCCTTAACCACAGTAAATCCGCCAATCCCAGAATCAAATATACCAATAGGTTTATCATTCATAAAAGTCATTATATCTCAAAGACTAATGAAAATGCACTGCTCCAAGGCTGGATGAGTGTGATAGTAATTGAAATTTAGGATCATTTAGCCTCAGATTTTTAAATAATTCACATCCCATAGTGGGGGAGAAGACAAAATTTAATTCAGTTACAAAAACAGAGAAATATCAGGGCGATAACAGACGGAATCAATAAATTTAAACAAACATAACGTAACATATTAAACAATTAAAAGGGTCCTCCCTGGGAACTCAGCCTGCGTTACGTCGCAAAAGTATTATTCTACGACATTACTGCTTTCTGCCTCCCAGTGCTAAAACTTCCAAAATAAAGACTGTAGGCGAACGAGAAAGTTATCCATTGGACCTTTATGCATAAGTTCAGGAAGTCCGTACATTTCCCTAGAAAGAAGTAAGTTAAGTTCTGTAAAAAGCTATTACGCTCTCTTGAAGAAGTTATCCACTAGGTCATCGTTTAGCTTATATTATCAAGCCAAACGTTAACTATTAGCCTCAATAAAGATAACTTAGTCATTCGTATTTTTTTCGGGCGAATACATTAGAGAAACATGAGCATCTAGGAAATATTAAGGCTTGTGATTCTATTGAAGAATGCTAACTAGTATCATTTCCCGAGACTTTAGTATGGGCTCGACACCTAACCTATCCCGAAGGGAATTATTAGCGGCTAGAGCTGTGAAAAGTGTCGCAAAATATCGTGAAATTTTACCTTCGAGGCTAAAATGAGTAAATTTATACCCTATAATATTTCTTCAATAACTGTATCAAACCCTATCATCCCGCTCTACTTCAAACCATACCATTTAAAGCTATGCCACCCTCTCCTCTTCCCTAGTTTAAGAATGAGATTTATTTTTTTATCCTATTCAATCTGTATCTAAATTTTCTTGCTTTTCTGAATCAAGGGATAAATTATTAATTCTCAATATGTTTAAGAAGATTACCTCTCTTCCCTACCCAATAGCAATTATTACGTCCATGAAGTAAAAACCACTAATACGATAAAAACCGCAACTGCAACCCATATATATTCCCAAAGAACAGATTTAAATAATCTTTTTTCAAACCAAAGATGCGATAAACCAACTATAATATAGAAAAGTCCAGTTAAAAAAAGAGCGATTATGGTTGGGGTTGACGGCCAAAACCATAAGAGAATTGCGACTTCTACTAGGCAAACTGTAAGCATTGCGCCCCATGGTACTCCCTCTTTCAGTCTTTTATCCAGAGTGTAATTCCAAATAGATTGGATTATTAAAGGAAAAGAGAAAATTGCCAAAAGAATTGTAGTTATTGCTATATTTAAGTGGAGTGAGAAAATCACATTGCTTAAGAAAAAGTATGAAAGAAGAGTTATTACGAATGAAACAGTTCTGGCACTTGAAAGTAAAGCGATGGTCCTTATAGACGACACAGTGAAAATATTTTGGGATAAAAAAACTGAATATATCCCCAGCGCATAAATCAATGTCATTGAGAGCTTCACGATCAATCTACCGGGAACCAGAAGATAGAATAGTCCAAACGCTAGAGTATAAATAAACGGGAGTATGAAAACCTGTGGTGAAAAATTGTCCTTAAGATCTCTATGCAATGCCCAATAAAGAAAAACGTTTGTGAAAAAAGCGGGCACTAGTAAGAGATATATTCCTGATTTCCCCAAGAAGTGTTCTATGATAAATAGCGCTAGTGAAAGAGTAATTACCCCTATTACAAATCTTTCTCTTTTTGTTAAAAAGTTTTTTCGGAAGAATTTAAGATTTTTTATTCTCATTAATTAAGGGCGATATTTGAGTATACTTTTTGCACATCGTCCATTGATTCCAGGATAGACAGAAAGTTAATGATTTTGTCTTTCTCAGATGATTCTACGGTTATTGTCGCTATTGGTTTTCTTGAAATCTCTGCCCCTGTAATCTCAAATCCCTGAGACGAAAGCCCATCTTTAATTCTAGTAAGATCGTGGACATTCGTATAAACTGCCACTTCATCTCCCCTGTCTTCAACATCCGCTGCTCCCAATTCCGCTGAGGCTAAAAACACATCATCAATTGAGTGTGAGTTTTTATTAACTGTTATTTCTCCTGTTTGTTCGAATTGGTAACTAACTGCTCCCCTCTCTGCAAAGATTGCACCTGACTTATTAAAAAGACTTTTTACTTCGGAAGTAGTCCTATTTGTATTATCGGTTACTGCTTCAACTAAAACCGAGACTCCTCCCGGAGCAAATCCTTCATACGTTAACTCCTGCAGATCCCCTGCTTCCTTGCTAGTAGCTCTTGCAATTGCACGCTCAATGTTGTCTTTTGGCATATTGGCATTCCTCGCAACCTCGATTGCCAAACGAAGTCTGGGATTCTGACTCGGGTCATCTATCCCCCCACCCTGCTTGACAGCAATTGTTATCGCATTAGAAATTTTAGTAAAAGCTGCACCGCGTTTTACATCAGCTACCCCTTTTTGTCTTTTAATCGTTGACCATTTTGAATGTCCGCTCATATAAAAATACTACCAATTTCAAATACTACAAATATTTCAATATTCATTATTGGTAGTATTGGTATTTATTGGTAGTATTATTCTCTATATTCTACAATGATATATTGACTTTTGCAAAAGGAAAATGTAAAATTTTCCAATTAAATCCCCTAATGAAACTCACAAAAATTCAAGCTATCCAAACAGCTTTAACCGGAGATTGGCAGGCAGCAATTCAAGTTAACAAATTTCTTCTTGAAGAAAATCCAAAAGACGTAGAAGCACTTAATAGAATTGCTTTGGCATACACGGTTATCGGAAAAACAAAAACTGCAAAAACCACATATCAAAAAGTTCTGGAAATCGATCCTCTTAATTCGATAGCTATAAAAAACTTAAAAAAAATAAAATCAGACTCTTCAAACAATTCAGGCGAAGGGATGACCCTACAGGTGAATAACATTTTCCTTGAGGAAACAGGAAAAACAAAAGTTGTAGATCTCATCAATCTTGCACAAGCTGAAATTTTATTAACTCTTAGGACTGGTCAATTAGTTGATCTCTCTGCTAAAAGACTTAAGATATTCATCTCTCAAGAAAAAAAATACATAGGAGTACTACCGGACGATATTGGAAAAAGACTTACTAAGTTCATTAAAGGAGGCAACAAATATGAGGCGTATGTAAAATCTTCTAACCATCAGAATGTTACAATTTTTATAAGAGAGCTTAAAAGGGCCGCTAAATACAAGGATCAACCCTCTTTTCTTCAGCTAGTTGAGAAAAAACTGAATCTTCATAAAAATGGGAAAGCAAAAAACAGGGATTACGAGGAAGAGTCTGACACATCCGAGGAATGATAAATAACCTTTCCCCGGGCCATTTCATTCCTAGCTTCATTTATCTCCCGTTTACCTCTCTCTTTTTTTAAGGAAATAATAGCCCACAGAATTGAAATAATTATAATAACAAAGATCCAAAAAAGCATTTAGTAAGTTAGTAAACCCTCCCTATCCTCTCCTATTATTATTAGCACTTCCGAAATAGGACTTCCTTCTCTTTTTTCTTTCGGAATTTTAAGACCTTCGGCAAGTTTTCTTACGGTATATGAGTCGTTTTCATAAATGATTTTAGACTTTTTCTCAGAATCTGAAGATGAGTTCACTAAAACCACAGTTCCTCCCATGCTTGTAATATATTTCGCCAAATTATTGCCTAATCCGGAAATATTGGTAGAGTTAGTTATCTGTATGCTAACTTTCTCTTCTTGAACAGTTGGATCAATGAATAAAGTCGTCGTTATGCTCGATATTTTCATTTCATCATTAAGCGATACCGACTCTTCAACTATTTTTCCTGAGCTAATTCCTTTTGAGAAAATTCCAAGCCTAAAAAGATCTACGATTGTTAGATCTTTCTTTACTGCTCCCCTATTTAGCAAAAGCTTTAGAAAAACCGATCCAGGATCTGCATTTAAATCAGTTTTTGGATCTACAAAAGAATCTATTGGAATATAAAACTTCTCTAGGTCCGAAACACTTGTGGCATTTTTTACAGTAAGTTTCGTAATAGATCCATCCTTAGGAGACACTGAAACAAGCTCAATATTTTTATCGTTTAGAATAGCTACTGTGAATCTATGTTCCCCATCGAACCTACTCTTCCCTACGATATCAAATACTTTAAAGACAACAGAAACTATGATTATAAAAAATACTAAAATACCAAAATAAAGAGCTAGATTTATGCTCTTACCTTTATTTTTCTGTTTTTGCTTCATTACCAATCCTTTTTCTTTTTAGAGATTATCTCAGGCATAGAATAAGTTGGGGCACTTGAATAGCTATTTTTGGCCTCCTTATCTTTTTTTGCCTTTTTTTTCTCTCCTTTAAAATATCCGCCAAATCCTGGCATAAAATCACCTCCGTTTAATTATTATCAGTTTTTAGTTCAAAATTTTCAAGCAAGTCTTTAAGCTCTGTCGGAAGTACTGAATTAAGGACAATCCTCTCTTCGGTCTTAGGATCAAAAAAAGATAATTTTTCTGCATGTAAAAATACTCTTGATAAAAGCTTTCTGTCTTCCCTTACTGTTTTTCTGCCTCCATAAAGCGGGTCTCCGAATATCGGGTGGTTTATGAATTTCAAATGAACTCTGATTTGATGAGTTCTTCCGGTTTTAGGGAATAAGCTGATAAAACTCAAAATCTCTTCTGACGGAACACTTTTATAAAGAGCTATAACCCTATATGGGGTTAATGATTCCCTGCCCCCTGCAAGAACCCCAAACCTTTTTCTGTTCCAAGGAAGCCTTCCAATAGGAGCTGAAATTTCTCCCTCCATTGGAACAACCTCCCCATGAGCTAACGCAAGATAGCTCTTTTCTACTTTTCTTTCTTTAAACTGCTCTTGGAGGGCTCTGAATGCTATCGAATTTTTAGCAACTATAATAAGCCCCGATGTCTCCTTATCTAGCCTATGGACTATCCCCGATCTTTTAAGGAACTCTTCATCGTTATCGTTTTTGTCAATCATATCTTCTTGATCAATAAGATCCTGAAGCGTTAATTGTTTAGTCGAGGTATCAGACTTATTTACAGTAATTCCAGCATCTTTATCAATTACAAAAAGATCATCGTTCTCAAATACAACTTTAAGCTTATTATTTCCCATCTTTTATAAATGCCCTCCCTATTAATTCAAGTTTTAAAAGTAAACCAATGGAAGTTATCAATATGATAATCAGCACTAAATTTTCTTTATGCGAAAGGAAATATTTAATACCCGGATTATCAATTGCGCTTCCCAAAAGAGATATAAGCGAAAAAAAGATAAGAAATAATACACTCAGAGTTCCGTCTTTAATTTCTAACGCCCGTGCCTTAGGGTATAAGTAAATATTGGAGAAAATTAGTATTACTACGTACATTGCTAGCTTTACAGTATTACCGATCGTAATATCTTTTGATAGTAGAAAATATCCTATTAGACCAACCGGAAGAACGAATATTAACGATATGGTATAGAAATCAAAAATTCTCCCTGCTGGAAATTTTTTAAACCTGACATATGCAAGTAAAGACAATATGCCTCCAAATATGGCTCCTGTCATAGATAGTCCTGGAAAATATGGAAAAAGCAAAAATCCAAGAGGAGTAAAAAACACTGGCTCTGGATGAAAAACTATATAAAAAACCCTAGCAAAACCTAGGGAAATTAAAGAAGATATTATTGCTAGATTGAATACCTCTTCCAAGGTAATATTTCTTTTAATAAGCATGTAATCATCATTTGCAAGATGATAAAGTCTGAATAAAAACAAAACTAAACAAATAACTAATACTATAAAAAAGAACTGCATATTATTTAAACTTAAAAAACCTAAGAATTGATATGCCTATTATAAACATTCCAACAGCAGTAATGACATGACCTACCCCAAAAACATCTGCCAGCACCCCTACCCCTAGAACAGGTACTATGGAAACAATCCCCACTAAAGTATTTAGTGACCCATATATTTTCCCGCGCTCCGTATCTGTAGTTTCTTCCTGAAGAATTGTATTCGAAGGAACAAAAACCAGCGAGAATGCAAATCCTATTATAACAGATATAAATATCATGATATGAATACTGTTTATGTTCAATTGAGATGGGACTATTCTAGCTAGCGATTCTATGTGTGGAAATAATACCACCGCAACGCCAATAATTAATAATCCAACCTTAGCAAGCATATCCTTAGGAGTCGTATGAAGATAATTCCCTATCACAATTGCGCCTATTGTCATTCCAATAACAGCAGGTGTAACAAAAAATATAGAAAACTTTTCTACCTGAATATGTAAAATGCTTGTGGCATATCCTGGCCCTATTACTGCAATAACTAATATCAATGTCTGAAGAAGCGTAAGCAGAAAAAGAGAGTGATATACTTTTTTCTCTCTCGCCATTACCGAAAATGCAATACCCACCTCTTTAAGAATATTAACTTTTTCTAATTTAGGCTTATTCTTTGATTTATTAATACGGATTAGAGCTGCAAATACTGACGAAACCGCAAATAGGATTGTTATAAAAACAAGGACTTTTGTAGTACCTAATATAAGAAGAAGTGGTCCTGATAACGCATAGGCAACAATTATTGAACCGAATATTCCCATACTAAATAGCGCATTAGCAGATAAAAGAAGATGCTTCTTAACTAAGTGAGGTATTATAGGAGTTTCTGCGGGTATAAAAAATTGAGTAATAAGAGATACTAAAAAACTCAAGAGATAAACAAAAAATAACTCTTTAGATAAAAAGATAAGAGGAAAAACTGCAAATGCTCTTAGGATATTTGTATAAACTAAAACATTTTTCCTGTTCCATCTATCAACATAAATTCCCGCTATGATTCCGAAGAGAATAGAGGGCACAGTAAAAGATAAAACAACACCTGCAACTGCAATATTTGATTTCGAGAGACCAAAAACAACTATCAAAAGTATGAAGTTTAAGAGATTCATCGCAAATTGAGAGAAAAATTCAGATATTAGAAGAAATACAAAAGGAGGATTAGAAAGAACGGCTAGTATGGGATTTCGCATAAAGTTAGTTTACTTTTTGACTGTAATCTCCGGTCCTTGTATCGATTCGGACCTTATCCCCTGCCTTAATGAATAATGGAACTCTTGTCTTTAAACCATTATCCAAGACTGCATCCTTATAAATATTTGATGCTGAATTTCCCTTAACCCCAGGATCTGCTTCTGCTACTGTAAAATCCATCTTGGAAGGCAAATTAAGCGCCAACGCTTCCTTATCTAGAAAAGAAAGATTATAATTTTCTCCCTCTCTTAAATATGCTAAGTCCTGTCCGATCAAAACTAATGGCACTGAAATTTGCTCAAATGAGGAGGGATCCATGAAGTAAGCCTGTTCCCCGTCTTTATATAAATACTGGACATCACGCTTGAAAACTTGAACATTATTTACTCGCGCACCACTCGTGAATCCTTTTTCCGTAGTTGAACCTTGTCTGATGTTTTTAACTTTAACTTTTATGTTAGCTGAACCCCTACCCATTTTTATATGCTCGTAGGAAAGAACCATGTATAAATTCCCTGCTTCTTCAAAAACTGTACCAGCACGAAGTTCGGTTACTCCAATCATTTTTTTCTCTTAATACGGATGAGCCCTGATGCAGCTACAACCTCTACCCCCCTCTTTTCGATTTCATCTAAAAACAGATTAGCGCCGATTGAATCTGAAGCCATGTGACCGGCGTTAATTACATTTACGTGAAGTTTTTTAAGCTCTTTTAAACCATCTTCCGGAATATGCATATCAACCAATGTTCCTACCCCTGCTTTTGCCAACTCTGCATAAATTTCTTTTGATGGATTTGTTCCTCCAGTGAAAAATATTGCTACTTTTCCCGCTCTGCTTTTCGGACTTCCTGAAACAATTTCAGGACCATTTTTACCAACCATTGCCTCTTCATATTCAGGAAGCTCCATCATGTAGTCAACGATTTCTCCAACTGTGTCGAACTTCTTTTTGCTCAAGTAATCGGTCATAAATTTATCCCCCATATTATCCCAAGCTGTATGAAGGTTCATTAGGGGAATTTCTAAGAGTCTAGCAGTATCAATTACTTGGTTATGATTACTCGGATGAATTTTTCTTTTAATGTCGTCTGAACGTTCCCGCATCAGAGCATCCATAACGTTAATTGGCACTCCTACGTCTGCGTAAGCATTTACCTGAAGGTCCATAACCTCATTTAATCCTAAAAGTGATATGCCAATAGGATGATGTCCAATAACTGCGTCAATTTTTTGTCCTTTTTGATTGAGTCTATCTGCTAATAGGACCTCAGTCGCATCGGCATCAATTCCTACTAGAACTTTTTTTACTTTATTTTTTGAATCTCCATATAGAATCCTAGTGTCAGAGTATGGATTTGTGAAAGATTCTAGATCTATATACTTTTTCTTTTTAGGAGGAAGCTCATCGTACTCTTTTTTTAGTTTACTAAGAATTCTTTTGACTTCAGCTTCCCCTCTCGGATCTGCCTCCATTCCCATTTGTACCGCTAAATCATAAATTTCTTGAAGTGTCATACGTGAAAGTATATAATAAATGGGCACGAAAATCCAGGGCAAGTGGCGGAATGGTATACGCGGTAGTCTCAAAAACTACTAATCGCAAGGTTATGTGGGTTCGACTCCCTCCTTGCCCACTCTAAAAAATTAGACTAGTTCCAAATGGACTAGTCTAATTTTGTTTCGCGAAACAAAAAGCGGAAAAGTTAAACTGTTCCGCCCTGATTTGTTCCCTGATCTCCCTGATCCGGAGAGCCACCCGCTGGTGCTCCTGTTCCTGCTGGGTCACTTGCAGGTACTTGCCCACCGGCATTACCTGGAACTGGATCTTGCGGGGGTGTTGATGGAGTAGGATCTGGTGTCCAGCCTTGATTAGGATCTTGTGCTGGGGCTTGCCCTCCTCCCTGATTAGGATCTACTGGGGGTGTCCACCCTCCTGGTTGCTGCCCTGCTGGATCTCCTGCAGGAGCTCCTGGATTTGGGTCAGCTGGTTGTGCTGGATTTGGATTTTGATTCCATTGATCGTCCATTTAATTCACCTCCTTTACTAACTCTTAATGAGTTTACGAGTTCTAGAGTTAGTTAATCCGTCGATAAAGCGCTCTGTGAGCCGTGTACGAATAGTACTGAAAAGGCGAACAGTAAGCTTAGGCGGATTTACTCTCTATTAACTTTTTAATCATATAGGTCTCTGTGAAAAATGTAAATATATCAATCCAGCACCTTTACCGAATACATAGAAAGGTCAAACTCGATTAAAAGGTGCTGGATCAAGTTAAATAATTGGAGGAGGAACATCAGAAACTGAAATTTCTTCTCTTTTTCTCTCAACGTTATAAAATCTTATTCTGTCTCCCCTGAAGAGTAAATCCACCTCTCCCATCGGACCATTGCGGTGCTTTGCTATCAGAAGCTTTGTTTGAATAACGGGAGATATTTCAGCTTCGGGCCTATAGATGAACATTACTACGTCTGCATCCTGTTCTATCGCCCCGGATTCCCTAAGATCTGCCAGCTGAGGCCTCCTTTCTCCCCTATGCTCTACCGCACGGGAAAGCTGAGAAACAGCCAAAACCGGAATTTTTAACTCCCTTGCTAAATTTTTTAGAGACTGAGAAACCACTGACACTTCCTGCACCCTACTTTCAAGTTTTTTCCCCGGATCAACTAGCTGCAGGTAATCAACAATTAAAAGCGAAACCTTATGTTCCATCTGAAGCCTTCTAGCTTTGGTTCTGATTTGGGAAACTGTAATTCCTGGAGTATCGTCTATAAAAATCGGAGCATCCGCTAACATTCCCATGGCTTCTGACAATTTTGTAAAGTCGGACTCAGCCAGCTTACCTGTTTTTAATCTCCATGCGTCCACATCGGCTTGGCCTACTAATAAACGGTCAACTAACTCTTCCTGACTCATTTCGAGTGAAAATATACCAACGGGTTTTTTATCGATCACTGCAATATGCTGAGCCATATTTACGATCAATGCTGTTTTTCCTTGGCCCGGCCTAGCAGCGAGAATAAGGAGGTTTGATGCCTGCATTCCTGACAAAATATTATCAAGATCCGTAAATCCGGTTCTAACCCCCCGGAGTCCTGCGCCTGACTTATGCAATTCATCAATTCTGTCGAAACTTCCGGCTAAGCTATCCTTTATGGGAATAAATCCTTTAACGTTATGTCCCTGAGTTATCGCAAAAACCGAAGCTTCAGTTTTATCCAGAAGCTCATCTGCCTCCTTGTCTTCCATGAAACCCATCTCAACAATACTAGAACCAAGATTAATAAGTGAACGCTTGGTCGAGTCTTCAACAATTATTTCCGCATAGTGTTCTATGTTTGCAGCCGTAGGAACAATATTTAATAACTCACTTAAATAAGAAACGTCTATATTGTTGACGTTTTGTTTTTTCAATTTCTTAGTAAGCGTTAGAATATCTATTGGCTTTCCATCTTCGTAAAGCGAGAGCATTGCTTCGAATATCTTCGCATGAGTAGAATCGTAAAAATCACGGGGAGAAAGTCTCTCTGAAACAAGACTGATTGAGTCTTTATTTATAAGTATTGCTCCTAGTACGCTCTGCTCTGCCTCCTCATTGTGCGGGGGAACCTTTATAGATGGCATAAGTTTTAAAATAATAGTAGATGCAAAAACAAATTACAAGATATCAAGAACCGGGCATCATCTAGCTAAAAGATTTACTATCCAAGAACTAATATCTGGAGCTCTGAAGGAAGCTTTTCAAGAGTTGTTGAAAATTTAGAAACTTTTTCGGCAGCCTCACTCCCTAGAGCTTTTGCTGTCTCCTCTTTCTTATTTCCGTATAAAAGCACAACTTTTGGCCCAAGAGATGCTATAAAAGAATTATTAAACTCCGAGTCTGAATTGATTATTATAACCTCTGATGCATCTATCTTGTCACTTATCTTCTCAATAGAGGCGCCTGAACCAACAAGTACTTTTACTCCGTCAATATCTATCCTCACAACCAGCTTTTCCCCAACCTTAATCCCTGATATCTTCGCTCCTCCTATCTCGTACTCTCCAGGGCCTTTTACTGTTATTCTGGATCCTTCGATTTTTTTATCACTAAAATCTGCGCTATCTTCAAGCATTATTATTGCATTTGCTTCTACCTTAAGGGTAGAAGTATTAGGGTCAATTACAATTGCAGAGCTTTTCCCTTTAACCTTAATTGCTTTTTGGTCTAGAAGCGCAATGTCCATTTGCATATCCTATCACAAGCTTACTTTTCTTGACAAGGGAATTGATTTAGTAGTATTATGATCACTACCAAAATCCGGCCTGCCTGCCGGCAAGGCAGGGCAAAAAAAACTCCTTCGTCCTTATGAAAAAAGAGAAAATTATTCTTTCCCTCATTGCTGTCCTTATTGGAATTTTGGTTGCCGTGGGCTCCTTCTTCTTTTATCAATCAACGAGAAAAGTAAAACCTTCTGAAATTAAGAAAATTACTATCACAAATCCCACTCCAACCCCTGAATCATCCATATTCCTAACAGTAACGAGACCTGAAGATGAAGAGGTTGTTGATAAAAGAATAGTAACGGTGTCAGGAAAAACAATTCCGGATGCGAAAATAGTAGTGCTTACCCAAACCAACGAAGAAGCGGCTGTTGCTGCCAGAGATGGAAGCTTCTCAACTGAAATAACACTTGATGAAAATGAAAACATCATTGAAGTAAGTGCAATAGCTACTAACGGAGAAATAGCAAGAGTAAAAAGAGTAGTAAGCTATACTACAGAAATTTTTTAACAATGAAAAAAATATTTACAATTATAATTGCCTTTTCTTTATTCTATCCAAGCTATGCATTAGCACAGTCTCCTTCTAAATCTTTAATCCCAACCGATGAAGGACTGGAGAAAATTAACGAAAAAGTGGATGAATTAAAAGATAAAATTGCGTCCCGTGTGGCCGAGCTAAATCTTGTTGAAAAAAGAGGGGTAATTGGAGTTGTTCAGAGCGTATCAGACACAAAAATAACGATCAGTGATTTAAATGAAAAAAACCGGATAATAGATGTCGATGAATTCACTAAATTCTCTTCAGGAGACGAAGACGATTTTGGAATTTCAGACATAAAAAAGGGAATGAAAATATCAGTTCTTGGTCTTTATAACAAAGAGTCGACAAGACTTTTAGCTAGATTTGTAAACGAGGTGAATATTCCCCTTTTCCTCCATGGAGTAATATCAGAAAAGGATGATGAAAATTTTACCATTAATCTTTTCACAGAAGATGGGACTAATTACACGGTGGACATAGAAAAAATAACTAAGACTTCATTCTATTCTGATGGAAAGCTAGAAGCATTAGGGTTTTCAAAAATAGAAACTTTCCAGAATGCATTGATAATCGGCTTCCCGAATCCAAAAGAAAAAGATAGAATTACAGCAACCAGGATTGTTACATTCCCGAACTTACCGAAAAATCCAAAAATCCCAATAGTTCAAAACACTACCCCAACCCCTTCCCCCACCAAAGAAAGCGATGCGAATAATTAACAATGAGCCCTACTTTGATCAAACTACTTAGCGAGTTCGATGGTGTTTTAATATCTAATCCCGTTAATATCACTTATCTATTGGGATTTGACCTTGGATTTTCTTTATCCGAAAGAGAATGCCTCTTATTAATCATTAAAAAGAAAAAGCTTATAATTACTGACAAGAGATATTCTGAATCCGTAAAAAAACTACTCAAAGATTACGAGATTATTGAATTTGGCGTTAACTATTTCTTGAAAAAAAGTGCTCCAGAAATTCTTAAAAAAACTGGGGTTAAAAAAATCGGCTTCGAAGGAAATAACTTAACATTTCTAGAATATAGAGCTTTAAAAAAATTCGCGGCGGTCTCGCCTATTACCTTATCTGATTTAAGATTAATAAAAAGTACGGAAGAGATCAATTGCATTAAAAAGTCCTGCAGAGTAGGAGACAAAGCCTTTGAATATATTATTAAAGAATTTAAAATTGATATTTCTGAAAAAGAAATCGCTGAAAAAATAGTTTCTTTTATAAAGTCTCAGGGAGACGATATTTCTTTTTATCCCATTGTAGCTTTTGGCAAACACTCCTCTGTTCCCCACCATCAAGCCGGAAAAACTAAACTGAAAAAAGATCAAATAATTCTTTTGGATTTCGGAGTTAAATTCAATAATTATTGTTCAGACATGACGCGCACTGTATTTTTTGGTTCTGCAACTACAGAATTCAAACGCATACATAAAACGGTTTTGACGGCTCAGCAAAAAGCATTTCAATATATTAATAGTCAATTGTCAATGGTAAATGGTAAATTGCTGGCTAAGGATATTGATAAAATTGCCCGCAAATATATCCTCGAGCAAGGATTTCCAAACATAATCCATTCAGTGGGACACGGTATAGGAATCGGCGTTCACGAGTCTCCCCATCTTTCTCCAGACTCCAAAGATATAATTAAAACAGGAATGGTTTTTTCTGTTGAGCCGGGAATTTATATCGAAGGCTATGGCGGAGTAAGGATTGAAGATCTTGTCCTGGTAACCAAAAAAGGCATAGAGTTGATTTCTCACGCAAATAGAGAAATAATAGAAGTGTATGCTAGATGACTTAAAGAAAGAGCTTTCTTCAATAAAACTTCTGACAACTCTTGCTACAATCGCAGTACTAATCTACCTTCTTCAGTTTTTGTTCAATTTCCTAAGGGACTTTTCAGACATAATTTTGATCTTAGTTTTCGGATGGTTGGTAAGTTTTATCCTAGAGCCTTTTGTAGACCTTTTCACAAAATACTTAAAGATCCCCAAAGCTATTTCTACTATTATCGTATTCGTGCTATCAGCAATTCTGATCATCTTAACGTTTGCGCTCTTCATTCCTGACATACTATCTCAATTTAAAGCACTTGAAAAAGTTGTCCCGCAATTTCTAGACAGCTCTCCTCCCCAAGTACAAAAAGCAGTGGAAAATACTTTTAATTCGCTAAATAACTATGGTTCTCTTATTCCTTCGGTAACTCAATTCATTGTTAATTTAGTAACAATACTTATTCTATCTTTCTATCTTGTGATAGATAAGGACAACATTAATAAAAGGGTCTTTGCAATTACTCCTAAAAAATACCATGAAACGCTTAGGTTTGTTCAGAGAGTAATTGACCAAAGCTTTGCTTCGTTTGTGAGAATTCAGATTTTATGGGGAGCAATCGGAGGCTTAATTACGTGGATTGTTCTGACGGTTTTCGGAGTTAATTTTGCCGCATCTACTTCAATAATGGCAGGTATTCTTACAGCAGTTCCTGTGATTGGCCCTATCATAGGTGTCATTCCCCCGCTTTTTGTTGCTCTCATAGAAAAACCTGATCAGGCAGTTATTATCTTTTTAGTAATATTTATAATTCAGCAATTTATTTTTAATGTCTTCGGCCCCAAATTAATAGGAAAAGCGTTTAACATAAATCCTGTTATAGTAATTCTTTCTCTTTTAATAGGAATAAAAGTCGCAGGTTTTACGGGTGCAATATTTGCAATCCCAGTCATTAGCATTGTGTTAATAATTGCCCGCGAGCTTTATAAAGACTACAAAGAAGACGAGGCTTAATTTTGACAAACAATAAAAAATCTGAGAGAATACTTACTATGAGTTCAGTTTTAAATCATTCTCATCATGTTCGTCCTAGCGGCGGATGTGATTTTTATGTTTAAAAAGTAAACTGATAAACTAAATCGCAACCGCC
>CAZSXQ010000001.1:0-14287 GCA_964611415.1 uncultured Gammaproteobacteria bacterium | reverse complement strand
GACGAGGCGGTTTTTTTGTGGCAAAAAATTATGAAAAAAGAAAATATGAATAAACAATTAGATAGAAAAGAGCAGGAGGATATAACCGAAAAATACGGATTTGTAATTATTCGCCCTGGCGGTAATGATACTTGTCTTTATTATGGTATTGTTGAAGATCAAAAAAAACGGAAAAGATTAAATGATTTAATCATTACCGCGTATCCTAACGTTGAACAAGTTGGATTTATAGATATAAATCCTTTAAACCCAACACTAATGATGGCCGGAGGTGAGTTTTGCGGAAATGCAACACGAAGCACTGCATGGTTAGCTTTAGGCGGAGAGCCTGGGGAAATTTCTATTCAAGTATCTGGGGTTACTAATAAACTAAAAGCGGGTGTTAAGAAAGACGGTGAAGCTTTTTCTCAGATGCCTATTTATGGAAATCCCGAAAGAATTAAAGAAGGTCCGGATGGCTATATCGTCGAAATGGAAGGAATCACACATTTTGTTACGCTTGCTCCTAACGGGCTAAGATCGTTTTCAGAAGATGACATAAAAAAAATGGGACGCTTAAAAATGGCTGAGATTGGAATAGATAAATCTCCAGCAGCAGGGGTAATGTATGTATTAAATAACGCTGACCCAATAGAAATAGTCCCTATTGTTTATGTTCCGAAAGCAGATACACTTTATTACGAAACGGCATGCGGAAGCGGTACAACAGCTATAGGATTATTACAAGCAATACGCAAAGGAAATTCCGTAAATATTTCTATTATGCAGCCTTCAGGAATGCCAATTCAGGTATCAGTTGACTACGACGGAAAATCTTTTCAGTATGCTCAAATTCAAGGGCCGATTGAAAGATTAGGCAGCGGAATTATTGAAATTAACGATGGTTCAGTTATTGAAGATATTGTTTCTGAAAAACAACTAAAGCAAGTACTAAGTAATGAAGGCCTTATTGACCTATATAACCGTGTATTTGGTGGGCCTCCTTACAATGAAGTTTTTACAGATCAGGAAGTAACTGATGAGTTTGAAAACTACTTTACTAATGGGTTTGTTTCAATAGTAAGAAGAGATCAAAAAATCGTTGCTTTTGAAGGCACTTGCCGTGCCTCATCATCCCCTGGTATTGCAGACATTGTTACGAAAATGGGCAAAGATCCAGGCGCGACCTGGTATTTTGGAGACTTGGGGGTAGATACTCCCTATCGCAGACAAGGTATCGGTAAAAAATTAACAGCAAAACGACTGGCGTCACTTACTGACTCTGTCATATTACGTACGAACAAGGACAATTTCCAAGCAATTAACTTATATAAGTCCCTTGGATTTCAAATACTAGAAGGTGAAAAAAAGTCTGTTGAAAAAACACGAGTTAGCGGAGTGATTGAAGAAGACGAACGAATATTTTTATTAAAGGAGGAGACGAAAAATGAAAAATAAATATTCAGATCAATGTCTTGAAGAAAAAATGGTTAAATACAGTGACCTTATTCGTATAAAAACCAAAGAAAACAATGAAAAACTTGTAAAACTTGATGGGAGTACTATTCCTAACGGCTATGTGCTTGAATTTTCTGAGATGAAAAAGATAACTGGAGAAAATATTTTCGTTCGAGAAACAATTGCTGAAAAACTAAATAATGCACAAACGGACATCAAAAAGAAATGTTCCAATTTATCATTATTCGTCACCTTTGGCTTTCGTGATTTAAGTGTACAAACTATAAGATTTCTAAATGAACTCAAAAATCAAAATAAATTTTACGCTGACCCAAGCGACTTATACGAGGCGGTACATAGATACATAGCAGTTCCGAATGTTGCAGGACATCCAACTGGTGGAGCAATAGATATTATTATTGTTGATAAGGATACGCAAAAAACGATTGATTTTGGCGGTAAACAATATGATTACAGAACAAAAAACTGTTATGTATTCACTAATACAATTACACAAAAACAAAAAGAGAACCGAATGCTACTAAGAACGACTCTAATCGATGTAGGTTTTGCTCCGTTTGATGGCGAATGGTGGCATTTTTCTTATGGTGATCGTGAATGGGCATACTTTTATAAAAAGAGGGGTGCAATCTATAATCAAATAACATATGAAGATTTAAGTAAATTCATGCTATGATTAAATTATGAAAGTTGAACCTAGAACACTTAAAGGATTTAGGGATTTCTTGCCTAAGGATGCGAGAAAAAGAGCTTATGTTTTAAACATCTTGAAAAAGGTGTTTGAATCTTATGGCTTTGAACCGCTTGAAACTCCCGCTCTTGAATATGAAGAAATTCTCTCCGGTAAATACGGCGATGAAGGAGATAAATTAATGTATAAATTCACAGATAATGGCGGGAGAAAAGTTGCCCTGAGGTATGATCAAACAGTTCCTCTTGCTAGAGTGGTTGCCCAATATGCAAACGATCTTCCTCTTCCATTCAAAAGATACCAAATTCAGAATGTTTTTAGAGCTGAAAATACGCAAAGAGGAAGATTCCGAGAATTTTTGCAAGTAGATATAGACACTATTGGACCCTCTTCTCCCCTATCTGACGCTGAAATAATTTCTTTAGTTTATAAAGGGTATAAAAACCTAGGCTTTAAAGAATTCAAAATTCTTATAAATGACAGGTCAAATTTCTCAGATCTTTCTAGTCGGGGATTAGTCACTGATGAGAATCTCCCCAAGGTAATTAGAGCGCTAGATAAGCTAAAAAAGATTGGAAAAGAAGGAGTAATGGAAGAGCTTATTAAAGCCGGATTAACCTCTGACTATTCAGGATACCTTCTGCAGGCGTTTGAAGACATGAAACCGAATTCTAGAATATTTGAAACTATTGAAGCTGCAGAAAAACTAGGAGTAGATCGGGGAAAAATTGAATTTATTCCTACCCTGGCAAGAGGACTCGATTACTACACTGGGATTATTATTGAAGTTGAAGCTGAAGGCTATGATGTTGGCTCTTTAGGAGGAGGCGGAAGATATAACAATCTTATTGGTATGTTTGGAGGTCGTGATATCCCCGCTGTCGGCTTTGCCTTCGGATTCGACAGAATAATTGAAGCCATGGAAGAACTAAGTCTTTTTCCTAGCAATCTCGGCGGGACAAAAGCACTAGTAACCAATACGAACAAAAAATCTTTTGAAGTCGCAGAGAAGCTTAGAAAAGAAGGATTAAACATAGAACTTTTTATAGATGAGAAGGATTTAGACAAACAGCTTAAATATGCCGACAAAAAACAAATTCCTTATGTTATCATAGTAAGTGAGGCTAATCTCCGATTAAAGAACATGGTAACAGGTGAGCAAAAAGAGACCAACCTCGAAGATCTGCCAGATGCATTACGTTAGAGATTCAAAATTTTATTACGTTTATTTATTGCAAAGCCTAGAATCCAATAAATGGTACATAGGTTTTACGAATGACCTCAGAAAGCGTTTTGACGAACATCAAAATAATGAATCTGCATACACTAAAGGCAGGGGTCCATTTAAATTAATTTACTACGAGGCCTGTCTTAACAAGCTTGATGCTAAAGCTAGGGAAAAATACTTAAAATCTGGGATGGGAAGAAGGTATTTGAAGAACAGAAACAAACGCTTTCTATCTCTAACGTAATGCAATTAGGTAAAATCCAATTATCAATTCTTGCACTTATAATAGCCAACGTTATTTGGGGAGCCTCATTCCCGATTTATAAATGGTCTTTAGACAATATTCCCCCTTTCACTTTTGCTTTCTTGAGATTTTATTTAGGCGCACTCATAATTCTTCCCTTTGTGCTTAGGAAATTAAATATTGCCCGGGAAGATATAAAAGAGTTAGTAATCGTATCCATCTTCTCTGTTTCACTCCAGATTCCCCTTCTCTTCTTCGGTCTTAAGCTTTCACCAAGCATTAATGCGCCCATCATCATAGCTGCCGGACCCATTTTCCTAATAATGGCATCAATTATCTTCCTTAAAGAAAAACCGGGCATGAAAGTATTAGGAGGAACATTAATTAGTCTTATTGGAGTCTTAATGATAATTCTTCGTCCCCTTCTCGAGTCTGGCCTATCAGGAGGAATCCTTGGAAATTTACTTATTTTTCTGGCAACAATCTGCGGAGTAATCCAGGCAATATTTCTTAAACGGCTAACTCCAAAGAACGATCCGCTCACTTTAACATTTTGGATGTTTTTAATTGGCTCTTTACCACTTATACCATTTATCATTATAGAATCAAACAGCTTCAACATCTGGCAGGATTTAAACCTTCAGGGATTAATCGGATTATCGTACGGAGTAATTCTGGCTTCAGTTTTTGCACACTTTTTCTTAGCTTACGCAATAAAATATGTAAAAGCCTCGGAAGTCGGAATATTTACTTACGTGGACCCAATAGCGACTATTGTTATAGCTGTACCACTGCTTCACGAAACCATTTCTTCCGCTTATGCTGTTGCTGCAGTATTCGTATTTGTTGGCATCCTTATCGCAGAAGGCAGATTAAGTTACCATCCCTTGAATAAACTCAGAGGATAACTTTTCCATTTTCTATATCAAGAGTTAGATTCTGCATGTTTGTAGAAAGTTTATTCTTCTTAAGATCATCTAGGGGAATGTATTCAATGCGGTCAAAGTTTTTAGGCTCCCCTATTTTTATACGTTCTCCGTTTTTTAATGTTGCTAAAAACCATGTATAATCTAGCTCAAACTCGACGCTCCTAAAAATTGTTTTCCCGAGCTCTCTTATTATCTCGACAGCAGCACCAAGCTCTTCTTCAAATTCTCTCGCAGCGGTTTGCTCCAACGATTCGCCTTTCTCCCCTTTTCCTCCGGGGAGCTCATACCAGTCTTTATCAATTCTGTGGAGTAAAAGAATAGAATTATTTTTTAACACAACGCATCCCGCAGCTTTTCTCGGTGTCATTTCTTTAACCTTGGACATGTTTAATTCCTATCTCGGGAAATTCAATAATGTTATCAAACGACAAAACAAACTTTACAGTCTTTGCTACATCTTTTGGAGAAATTGCGTCTTTCATATCTTTCTCAACTCCGGTTTTCTTGAATAGTCCTGTGTTTAATTTCCCTGGATAAATTCCAGTAACTGCAATGCCATGCGGAGCAAGCTCCGCCTGGAGAGATTTTGTAAATCCCGTTATTGCCCACTTAGATGCGTTATAAACTGACCTCTTAGCCTTCGCATAAATTCCTGCTTGGGAAATTATATTAATAATCAAACCATGTTTTTGTTTTTTAAAATATGGTGTTGCTGATTTAGACAAAAAGATTACTCCCAAGGTGTTTGTTTCAATCGCATTTTTTATATTTTCAGGATCGTTTTCATCCAACTCTCCTTCTATCCAAACTCCTGCATTATTTATTACACAGTCAATTTTTTTATATTTATCGTAAATATTTTTAAGCGATCTTTCTATCTGTTTATAATCTCTTACATCGCAAACTTCAAACCCACACCCAATTTCTTTTATTGCTTCCTCCCCTTTTTCCTTACTCCGGACTAAAATGATTACTTTATTTTTTGGAGATAAAATTCTCGCAATTTCTTTTCCCAAGCCGTCATTCCCACCCGAGATAACTACAACTTTTTCCATTTAGTAATTATACCATGCCCTTGTTTTCAGGCTCAGAGTAAGATATAATTAGATCATGAAACAGGGAATTCACCCCGAATATTTTGATAACGCACAAGTTATTTGTGTTTGCGGAAATAAATTTACAACTGGTTCTACCCAGGAAGTAATTCGTGTGGAACTATGTTCAAATTGTCACCCATTCTATACAGGAGAAACAAGATTCGTTGACACCGCTTCAAGAATTCAGAAATTTCAGAACAAAACAGAAACAGCTAAGAAATATCAGGTAGTAAAAAAGGAGAAAAAAGACGAACAGAGAAAAAATGCCGAGGCTCCAAAAACGCTCCGCGAAATGTTATCACAAGTGAGCTAACCTCCAAATGGACGATTATAGAATTGCCTTAATTGAGGCTCTTGATAAAAAAATTCAAGATACATCCCTACTCTTAACGGACCTTGATCTTAAAGAGATGGCAGAATTAGAGCTTCTCGAGCTCAAAAAGCAAAAAGATCAAATTATGGGAAACTATGAAAAATCAGGAGAAGAAAGCTCAGAAGATTCGTTGGACGAGAGAAATATAATCCTGCAAGTTTCAGGAGCTGCGGGCGGTGAAGAAGCAAAAATCTGGGCAGAGGAGCTACTCAGAATGTACTCACGCTTTTGCGAATTAGTAGGACTTAAAACGGAGCAGGTTGATGAAGGGGTTTTAAGAGTTTCTGGAAATTATAAAGGAAAAGGTCCATTCAACGTTTTTAAATACGAGGCTGGGGTACATAGAGTTCAGAGGATTCCGGCTACTGAAAAAAGAGGCAGAGTACACACCTCAACTGCTGCAGTTTCCGTCTTACCTGAACTTGAGGACATAGATCTTCACATTAGGCCTGAGGACGTTGTATTCGAAGCTTATCGTTCAGGAGGACACGGGGGACAAAACGTAAATAAGGTTTCTACGGCAGTCAGAATTAAACATATTCCTACTAGCATAGTCGTAACCGCTTCAACCGAAAGATTTCAGGGCCAAAACAGAGAAATTGCCATGAATTTGCTTAGGGCCCAGCTTTGGGAGATAGAAGTTGAAAAACAGCACAGCGAAATTTCTTCACTTAAATCTACTCAAGTCGGCCGGGGCATGAGAAGTGAAAAAATAAGGACATATAATTTTCCGCAAGACCGCCTAACGGATCACAGAATTAACAAATCCTGGCACAATCTTCCTAAAATAATGAGCGGTGAAATTGATGATATAGTTAATGCGGATTATGAAATATAAGGCTTTTCTCTCTGTTTATATTCCTCGATAAGCTTCAAGTGATTCTCCTCTATCAAAAGCTTCGCTAAGTGATTCCCTCCTGCAATATGCGGCATAATTACGTAATCTGCCCCTTCTCTGTAAAAATCTTTTGCATCAAGCTTTTCAAATGCCGCGACGATAACCTTTGGACCTTTTACATGCTTTAATAGTTTTAAAAGCAACAAAGTATCCTCAGCATCAGTTACGGTTGAAATGATTAAACTGGCTTTTTCTAAATTAATAGCTTCTTGAATCTCGGGATCGGTTATGTCTCCAAAAAATGTTTTTACCTTCTTTCTATTTAGTTTTTGAATTATATCCGGATCAAAATCAACCACGATTACTTTTTCCTTTTTTTTAAGAAGCGCATCGAGTATTCCTTCCCCCATTCTGTTTGCACCAATTAAAACTATATGATCCCGAATTTCTTCCTCTTTTTTCTCTTCTTTAGTGATTCTCCTCTCAAACCAATCAAGGTAAGGCAGGAATAATTTGTACAAAGTGTTGCTGTTGGTTATAAAATAAGTTGAAAAAACAAAAGTAATTACCCCTACAAATGTAACAACCGAAACGACAGACTGATCCAAGTGTCCAATTTTATTTCCTAAAAATACCATTATTAAACTAAACTCCGAGATTTGAGCAAGCGCAACTCCTGCAAAAAAAGACGTTCTTTTTTTATACTTCATAAAACCTAAAATTGCCATTACGATCAATGGACTTATCAAAAGAACAAAGGCTGAAAAAACTATAACAGGAAGGATTATTTCAGAGATATTTGTTAGGACTATTCCCATTCCCAAGGTTACGAAGAAAATTGTTAAAAAGAAATCTCTTAAAGGTTTTACTTTCGTAATAATTTGATAGCTTTCAATCGTGCTCGCTAGAGCAATTCCTGCTAATAATCCACCGATTTCAATTGAAAAACCAATAAGCGGAGAGCTTACAAGAGCTGATATTCCAAAGGCCCAAGCAAGACTGAATAGGAACAATGACTCGGAAGATCTTGCAATCACATTTAAAATCCTTGGAAGAACAGTTCTACTTAGTAAAATTACCCACCCGAAAAGAACCACAACTTTTAGGAGAACGAGAGCAAGACCAAAAATGCTTATCGAAGCAGTCGGTGTCGAATTTAGAGTTGAAAGGATAATGAGAACAAAGATTGCTACTAAATCCTGGACTAAAAGAATCCCTATCGTTATTTTCCCATATAAACTCTTAAGATCTCTCTTGTCGGATAACAATTTTATAATTACGATCGTTGAAGAAAATGCCAACGCTACCCCCACATAGAGAGAGGTCAAGCTTGAAAAACCAAGAAAACTGCTTATGAAAAATCCAACAAAAGAGGTAAGAAGCATTTGCGCTGATCCGGCCACCAAAGCTACTTTTCCAACGGACTTAAGCTCAGACAGCTTTAGTTCCAACCCGATCATAAAAAGAAGAAGAGTTATTCCTATTGATGCGAGTGCTTCCATTAAATCGTGGCTTTGAAACTGAAAAGGACCTAGAGGACCTACGATTATTCCTGTTATGATAAATGCTAATATTGAAGGCTGTTTTAAAAACCTAAAAAGAACAGATAGAGTTGCTGCCAGAAAAATTACAATAGTTAACTCGAAAAAAATACTCTGCACTATTTAATATTAACGAAACTAAACACTATACGCTACTCCCTAAACCCTAAGCAAACATTATTTCTTCTTCAAGTGAAATATTAAATTTATCTTTAATTTCCTTTTTTGCTAGAGCGATAAGAGCCTTGACGTCTTCTGCTTTTGCATTATTAAAGTTTACGATAAAGTTAGGATGTTTTTCAGAAATTCTAGCTCCGCCAATTGACTTCCCTTTTAATCCACAGGAAACCAATAGCTTTGCAACGGGCAGTACCGGAAAGGGATCGGTTTTTATTTTGTCCTTAAACTCTTCGCGGACTTTTTCAGGGACCAGATCCAGCGGTATATTTTTAAATGTACTCCCTATATTTGGAATATCTAATGGGTGCCTGTCAATTCTGTAATCTATCTTCTCCTGAGTTCTAGCTCTTATATCTTCCCCAGCGCCTTTTGTAAAACTGAATTTTGCAGAAAGTATTACCTCGTGAACTCCCTCCCCGCTCTTAAAAATACTTTGCCTGTAGCCGAATCCGCAGAGTAAATTAGCTCTTTTTTTTGTTTCCAGAGTTCCGAGATCTAAACTTTCAACTTCTGACAAATTATCTTTAGTCTCTCCCCCGAAAGCTCCCGCGTTTCCCCGTATAGCTCCTCCTACCGTTCCAGGAAGTCCTCCGGCCCATTCTAGTCCAGATAATGAGTTCTGGGCAAAGAAAGTTACCAAGTCACTTACTAAGGTTCCAGACCCAACTGAGATAAATTCATTTTCTCTTGTAATAAAGTTAATTTCATCTTTAAGAACTAAGCCTCTAAATCCCTCATCGCTGAAGAGTACATTCGTGGCTTTCCCTAAAATAAATATATTCTTATTAGTGGGCTCTAATTCTTTCCAAAGCTTGAGAGCTTGGATAAGCTCTTCCTTAGATTTGAACTCAAAAAAATAATCGGCTGAACCGCCAATTTTATAATTACTATGTTTTTTTAAAGGAACATCTTTTGAGAGAATCATCATTGATCAGGAGTATTTCCTAAAGTAACTTTGATATCACGTTTTTTTCCTTCTTTCCAGACTTTAAGATTAATCGTATCCCCTATCTTATTTTGCGCTACCCCGGTCGAAAGTTCAAATTTATCTTTCTCAATTTTCTTGCCATTGATTTCAATTATAATATCCCCTCTGGTAATTCCTGCTTTTTCCGCAGGAGAATCTACAATAACATTATCAACATATGCACCAGCAGGAACTTCATTTAATGCGGCGATTTCTTTATCTAAAACTCTGTACGAAAGTCCAAGATAAGGTCTGTCAAACTGCCCTCCTTTGTTAAAAGTATCCAAACTCGCCTTTATGATATTGACCGGCAAAGCGAATCCTATATTTTGTCCATCTGAAGCAACAGCTGTATTAACTCCTATTACTTGCGACGATGAATTAAGTAATGGCCCTCCGGAATTTCCCGGATTAATCGCAGCATCTGTTTGAATAACATTGTCTAACTTCTCTGCAAATCCTTGAAATGAACTTCCTGCTGTAATTCCACGGCCGAGACCTGAAATTACTCCGGTTGTTACCGTATTTCTAAATTCTCCGAGAGCAGTTCCGATTGCTATAACAAACTGTCCAACTACTAGGCCTGACGACTCTCCAAGCACAACAGGCTTTAGATTTATACCTACTACTTTTAAAATTGCTACATCGTTTAAGGGATCTCTATATATTTTCTCAACGTTATAAGTTTTATCTGTGCTTGTTAAAATCTGATACTTAGCGGTGGTATCAGAAACTACATGCTTATTCGTAACAATCAATCCGTCCTTTGTAACAATAAATCCAGAACCAATACTTCGCGGCTCGGGATCTGTTTCGGTTGGAACATCAAAACCAAATATCGAAAAAGGAGACTCACGGGTTTGGATTGGAAGATCCTCAACAATTGTCACTACTGAAGGGCCCACTTCCCTAACTGCATCAATTACAACAGATTCCTCAGTGAGAACCTTTACTTTTTCTTGGGATTTTTCGTCTGTAGATTTTGTGGGGATTTGGAAAGAAAATCTTTCACCAATGCTAGAAAAAACGAGGAGAACCAGAATTAGAATAATAGCTAAAGCAATTAATCTTTTCATAGGATTTCATATGTCATTCTGAGCGTAAGCGAAGAATCTTATCTCTTACATAAGATCCTTCGGCGTTTAAATGCCTTAGGATGACGCTGCGGTGTCATTTTACCAATTCCTGTATTGCTTTTTCAAGCTGTAGATCCCGGTCAGGTTCTTTCGCACTCAGAGCGACCGTTATATCCGGAACGAGTCCTTTTTCATGTACCCAGATCTTATTAGGAGTAAGCCATTTTGCAATCGTTACATGAAGTCCGGCTCCGGCACCCAAATCTTCTGCCTGCTGAATTGTTCCTTTTCCGAAAGAAGTTTCTCCTACTAAAGTGGCACGGTTATGATCCCTAAGAGCTCCCGCTACAATTTCTGCCGCACTCGCAGATCCCTTATTTATCAAAATTATAACCGGAGCTTCTGTTAATAATCCTCTTCTGTTAGATTTCATAGCATTCTGCTCTCCGTTCTCCTCTTGAAACACTACGTCCGATCCTTCTTTAAGAAATTCCGACGCGATAAACACTGCATCCGTAAGATAACCTCCTGGATTATTTCTCAGATCAAAAATCACTCCTTTTACTCCTTTTGCTTTATTAATGTCTAGATTTAATTGGTTAATTGCCGAAAGCCATTCCGTGTTAGTGTTATCGCCAAACTGAGAAAGAGTAATGTATGCTATGTTTTGTTCACCTAAGCTTTTATCCAGCTTTATTCCCTCAATGTCTTTTGCTTTTTTAACCCAAGCGTCAACACTTTTAACTATTATCACATCTCTTACAATCTTTACTTCTTTTTCATTCTTTTTTTCCTTATCAAGAGTTGTGAGGGTAACCGAAGTTCCTTTTTGTCCTCTTATTTTTTCAACCGCTTGCGATAAATTCCAATTTGCAGTGGTATTCCCATCAACAGCTAATATATAATCTCCTGCTTTTATGCCAGCTTTTATCGCTGGACTCCCCTTTAAAGGGGAAATAACTATTATTTGCTTATCCTTGAGCCCCAGCTCTGCTCCGATTCCCTGGAATTGCCCTGCCAGACCTTCCTTAAAATTATCGTTCTGAACCGGAGGAAGATATACTGTAAATGGATCATCAAGGCTCCCCACCATTCCGCTTATGGCCCCATTCAGCATCTTCTGAGAATCCAGCTTAGTTTTGTCATAATAATCTGACTCTAATTTTTGCCATACAATCCAAAACTGATCGAAGTTTACGTTAGATGCTGTATTTGGCGGAGGCGCTTTACTGGCGACTGTTATTTTAGGCTTGAAGTTTTTCCAGTCGAAATTTATCTTATTTACTCCGAAATAGTAACCTACCAAAACTGAAATGAGGATAACTAGGATTATCTGAAGTCTGGGAAGTCTTTGCATAAAAGTCTATTATAGTATATATTCGGCAAATTTTCTAAGCGAGAATTTGCGGAATATTAGCCCCTTACCACAAACGATAGCAAGGCTAGATGTCTTGCGTATTTAGTATTTTTGGCGAGCGATTTTTGATGCTTCGCACAAAGTCCGTTCCTAGTCCTTGGAATGATCTTTCCTCTTTCTGTAAGAAATCTTTGAAGAACCGATATGTCTTCATATGTTGGTTCTTTTTTTTCTTCACAGAAAAAGCATTTTTTTGGAACGCCTTTTATTATTCTTTTTCTTGGTCTTCTATCTTTTCCCATAAATTAATTATTTACTAATTATTATTTACAATTTACTATTTACGACTACTAATTAGTCAATCGTCAATGGTAAATGGTCAATAAACGTTAGAAAGGAATGTCATCGGGGGCAACTTCCTCGTCCTGAGTTCGACGAACGGGTTCCGAAGACTTAGTATCTCCCTGTTCTTTTTCCTGCCTTTCCTCAGAATCTTCCTCAGATTCCTGTTTTTTTGCTTTTTTAGAAGCTGGCTTTTCTTTATCTTCTTTTTCCTCTTCTACTTCAGCTTTCCCTTGTCCCGCTATTGAACGGTTTCCTCCGTCTACTAAAATCATGTCTGAAATAATGATTTCAGTCGTTGATTTCTGAGAGCCATCTTGGGCATTCCAAGTTCTCGTTGAAAGTCTTCCCTCCAGATAAACTTTTTTTCCCTTTGTTAAGAATTGACTGCAAAGCTCAGCTAGCTTATTCCAGGCAACAATTCTATGAAATTCCGCTTCTTCTTTTTTCTCCCCTGTGTCTGTTGTCCAATTTCTATTGGTGGCAAGACCAAATGAACAAACCGCTGTTCCCTGTGGAGTATATCTTAATTCAGGATCGCGGGTTAAATTACCAATTAATTGAACTCTATTGAGTGATCTTGCCATATTTTAATATTTACTATTTATAATTGACTATTTGACGCAAATAGTAAATCGTCAATAATTATTGGTCAATGACATTTATTGCCTAAGCAATAAATGTCTAAGGATATTATCATTATTAAGTAATCTTTTCTCAAAATCCGATGCAATCACTACGTCTCCGTCAATTGTCCAGCTGAGATAAAGTCCTGAGACTTCTTTTTTTATAGGATAAGCTAGGGCTTTTTGACCCCATTCTCTTTCTGTAACTTTTGCTTTACCCAGAAGTTCTTTTATTCCTTCAAGAAGTTTTTTCCGATCTGCCTCTTTTAAAGAAGAACGAAGCACTAGCGTTAAGTTGTATGTCATATTTCTTCCGAAATTTTACCATAAAAAGAGGCTAGAAACAATACACGTATTCGTTCCCAAGGAATCAAGCGAACTTAATACCTTAGGGACGGGAGTGAAGAAATGAGATGGATGCGTGATTAGCGCTTGTTAGGATGTATCCTAACATCAAACCACCACATGGTCTTCCCTCCGCGTCTGCGAAAATAGGCTTATTGCCCTTCTGTTCAAGTCGCGGTTCGACTCAAAGACTGGCAATATCTTTACCTTGCAGAACCTGCTACCAGGAATTGATGCTGTGCTTTCGCACGGGTTTACCCTGAGCTCGCCGAAGGGCGGATCGTTCACGAGAACAATCTCACCTCTTCCGACTAGCGGATGATGATGTTGCTGCGATCAGCAACCCATTGAGCGACGCTGCTCGAAACTCCTCGGATCCAGTCCACCGGAGAAAAACCTCGGATGAGGTATCCCGCGATGAACGCGACCACGACGAGAAGGCCAACAAACCCTGGATCCACTGTGAGCCTCCTTCTCGGCTATTTGCCGAAGTTGCCGCGGAAAACTGCTGCGATCCAGACTCGGAAGTCTGACCAAGCGCTTCGCGCGTAGTAGAGAACGACGAGAATCACGCCGAGCGTTACGATGAACATGACCGGATCGGGTCTGACGACTATCACCACCATGACGGCGACGACGAGAAACCCCGTGATGACGAATCCGCGAAGGAGTTTCCTCCATGTTGGATCACGCTTTTGCATGACCTGTCTCCTCTTGCTCGTCATCGAACCAGATGAAGCGGAAGAATCTCCGCGGAAGCTCCCTGGGATCCTACCCGTAGAACAACACGCCCTGGATGGCGATCAGAAGGCAGATGCTAACACCCACCAGTACGCCGAGCCCGGAACCATTTCTAAGGCCAACGCGAAAACCGCTCCCGAAAACACCGATCAAGGAACCCCTCCTCTGTGATTCTGCGATGGGCTCACCGGGATCGAGCGCCAGCCGCACTTATAAGACTAACTACCAACCCAACGGCGAGACCCGCTGCGAAT